>CAZFRT010000103.1:0-5529 GCA_964521455.1 uncultured Azospirillum sp. | reverse complement strand
AAAAAATAGCTGTATAGCTAAAATTAAGTAAAAACAATCGGTTGATGAGTGGTAAAATAATACCATAAAGTGATTTATTGTTTTTTCGATGTTTTTTGTTATTGACAAGATATTTTTATTCTGTATATTTAAGCACGAATTTAATAACCATCTTTTGTAAAGAGAGAAAATATGAACACATATGCAACAAAACCATCTGATATTGAAAGAAAATGGTATGTAGTTGACGCCAGTGGTGTTGTATTGGGAAGACTTTCTGCTGAAATCGCAAAAATTCTTCGCGGTAAGCACAAACCTAGCTTTGTTCCTAATTTGGACTGCGGCGACTATGTAATTGTTATCAATGCAGATAAAGTAAAATTAACCGGTAAGAAATTGACAGACAAAAAGTACTTCAAACACACTGGTTGGATTGGCGGTATCAAAGAAACAACAGCCGGCAAGATTTTGGCTGGACGTTTCCCTGAAAGAGTTATCGAGAAAGCCGTTGAACGTATGATTTCTCGTAATCCTCTGGGCCGTCAGCAAATGACAAAATTAAAAGTTTATGCCGGTGAAAATCACCCGCATACAGCTCAAAACCCTGAAGTTCTTGATATTGCCGCTAAGAACCCTAAAAATAAAAGGAGCGCATTATAATGGCTGAAAAAATCGAATCTTTAAAAGACATTAAAGCGTCTGCTGCTTCTGCTGAAGTTAAAGTTCGCAAAGCAAACCGCGACAAGCAAGGTCGTTCTTATGCTACAGGTAAAAGAAAAGACGCTGTTGCCCGTGTATGGATTAAACCGGGTAAAGGTAATGTTACCATTAACGATAAGTCTATTGATCAATACTTTGCTCGTCCGGTATTGAAAATGATTATCAACCAACCGTTTGAAGTTGCAAACCGCGAAAACGAATTTGACGTTGTTTGTACAGTTAAAGGCGGTGGATTGTCTGGTCAAGCAGGTGCTATCAAACACGGTATCGCTAAAGCTCTGAACGAATATGAGCCGGAATTGAGAACCGTTTTGAAAAAAGCCGGTTTCTTGACACGTGATGCTCGTGTTGTTGAACGTAAGAAATTCGGTAAAGCTAAAGCTCGCCGTTCTTACCAGTTCTCAAAACGTTAATCGGTATTACGAAAATATCAAGTATTTTCAATGGGTTGCAAGAAATTGCAACCCATTTTTCACATTCACATAATATTCACATAGCCCTTGACATTCCTTAATTACCAATTTACCATTTTCACAAAAAATTGTGAATTTTGAATAAGGAGAGGGAATATGAGTAAAAAAACGGCAAATAAAGCTTCAAATTTAGCAGAGATAGAAGCTACGGGTAAAAAGATTGTTGCCCAAGGGGTTTCGAAGATTTCGACTTGGAGTGTCAAAAAGAAGATTATCGGTTTTTTGATGGCTTTTATGGCAATCTGCGTTATTAACTGTTACCTGAGCGGTTCCAATGTTATGGAAATTTCGAAGAGTTCTATTCATGAAATCGAAGCATTGTTATATTATGTGCTTGCGGCAATTAATTTTTGCTCGATGGTACTTCTTGGCTTTTTGTTCGAAAAAGAATAGCTCTTTAAGTATGTTTATTTTTCAAAAAATGCCCGAAGTTTTCGGGTATTTTTTTATTGGACATTTTAGACAAAAAATGTTATTTTAAAAAACGAGTTAAGTAAATCTATGTTAAACCTCTAAAATATCACGATATGAAGAGACTATTATTAGCTATGACAATGCTCATGATAACCGCTTGTGCTTATTCACAGGGACAGGGAATTGTAAGTCATTTAAACCATATGATGCAGACTTGGGAGCAATACGAAAGTTTGTATCGTCAGGCAAAATCTTTAAGAAGAACCAAAGTTAGTGATTTAGGAACCGTTGTTCATCGCGGCTGGGATAATCGTTTGAAGAGCCTGACATGGGGAAATCTGCGAATGGAAGACCATGGCTGCAGTATTCGGGTTTATCGCTCTAAAGGAGATGGCTGGGAATATTTCAGCATTATTGATAAAGACCGTTGCGGTAATTACTCATACAAAGTGTTGAGTGAAAGCCGATATGGCGGAGTGATTGAACTAAAAGTTACCGTCATTGTCTTATCAGACTACGTGGGTGTGGAAGTTAAGCCGGGTAATCGTTCCGGCGAGAGTTACAATTTCAAGTAATCAAAAAAAATGAAAAGAATGTTGTTATTATTAATCCTGTCTCTTATCGGAGCAGCGGTTTTCACGGGAACAGCGAGCAATCCGACCAAAATCAAAAAGCCGAAGACTTTTATCAAAACCAGTCCGATCGGAACCGAAATTGAAAGGGAAAAATATTCCAAAGATTTGGTTTCCGTCACATTGGGAAATATAAAGGTTGAGCCGCATATCAAATTTATCAGCGTTTTCAAGAAAGACGTTTCCGGCAGCTGGGTTTATCACAAATATATTCCCCGCGGTCAAAAGAGCAATCAGACGTTCAATACCGGAAGACGCTATACGCTGACGGTCGATGTTATTGCAGGTTATGCCTGTGTTTACATCAAGCTCAACGGCAGGGGTGTAGAGAGCTACGACCTCAAGGAATAAAAAAGCTTGAGGGATAATAATTTAAAAGGAAGGGAAAGTTTTTACTTTCCCTTTTTTTTATATTTGTTAAATTATATATCAAAGACGAATATATTTGATAAGGTTTTATAATGTTTTATTTTGAATTTGATGTAAACCACGCCCTTGGTATCCGGATTGCCGAGGAAATTCGCTTTGACGGGCAAGTTCTGGAAAAAGGCCATGAACTCACGGAAGAAGACATTATTCAGCTGAAACTTTCCGGTATAACCAAAGTTTTTGGGGCGGAAATGGGTGAGAACGATATTTCCAATGAAACGGCATTGGGGATTATCGCAGCCAAAATCTGCGGAGACAATACCGCTTACAGTATCGGCAAAAACGGCATTTGTAAGATTATTGCAATTAAAGACGGTGTTCTTGTTTGTGCGGATGATAGGGTTGCCAAGTTCAACCGTTTGTCTCATAACCTAATCTTAAACACCATAGAACCTTACGCCTTGGTAAAATCCGGAGAAATTATCGCCGAACTGGAGCTGACGCTTCCGGTTATTGAGCAAACAATGGTTGATGAGATTATCTTTAATCTTTCCGGAAATGTTGAATTAATTTCTGTTGCCGTTCAAAAGAAGAAAAAAACGGCGTTGGTTTATACAAAATTGTATAATGATGCCGTTGAAACAACACATTTCACCGATGTTGTAACCAAACTGGTAAAAGACTTTTCCGAGCTTCAGTTTGATTTTCAAAATGAATATAACGCCCGCCATACGATTGATGATGTCGGAAACGCGGTGCAAAAGGCGGTTGATGACGGCAATGATTTGATTTTTATCTTGTCGGGGCAGAAATCCGTTGATGAGAAAGATGTTATTCCGTCAGCATTGAACAGCTATGTGGATGAACTGGTTAATTTGAGCATTCCTCAAGTCGGGGCGTCTGATTTAATGATTGCCGAAAAACGGGGACAAAAGATTATTGCCTTACCGTATAATTATGACAAATTCGATTCAAAACTGGTTGATCATTTTATTAAATTGGCAATTGTCAATGAACGGATTCATAAGTACGATTTTTCCCGCCCGCAGAATGTTCTTTTGTCTTCGGGGCAAGAGCTTTCGGAAACAGAACAAAATACACTTCTAACCGCCGAAAATAAAAAACTGGCCAAAGGGGAGGCGAATATCGCCGTGGTTATTTTGGCGGCAGGGCTCGGAAGTCGTGCCGGACGCAATAAGCTGATGTTGGAAGTGGATGAAAAACCGATGTTCTTAAAAGCGGTTGAAGCCGCCGTAAAGTCCAAAGCCAGCCCTGTTTTTGTGATTACCGGATATAATGCCTCCGAAGTGGAAGAATTTCTGGAAGATATAGATGTAAATGTGATTTACAATCCTTCTTTTCGAGCCGGCGTAAAAACATCCATTACATTGGGGTTGAAATCGGTTCCGGGGTTTTGCGACGGAGCATTGCTCTTGCCGGCGGATATGCCGAACATAACGCCGGAATTTATCAATAAAATGATAAAGAGTTTTAAGAAAAAAGAAGAAAAACAAGTTTGTCTGGCGACGTGGAAGGGAAGCAAGAGTAATCCTGTTATCTGGAGCAAATCTTTGTTTGGCGTGGCGGATATGGTTCCAGAAAACGCCCACCTGCGACCGGTGTTTATGGAACATTCGGACTATACCAATCTGGTCGAGGCACCGAATGACAAATTGCTGTTAGATGTAAACTTCCCAAATGATATTGATGAATTGAAGAAACAATAAAAAGAAGCCCTCTCGATTGAGAGGGCTTCTTTTTATATTACCATTGTGATGTGTAAGTTGAACAATTGGTAGTAACAGTTCCTGAGATGGTTCCATATTTGTTGTAAGCACCGTTCCATCCCGTATAGATACAGGCCGGTTTGTTCAGGGTCAAGGAAGCTCCGGAAGCAACCTGAAGCGTTCCTTTTACTTTACCATAACTACAAGTGTTGTGTCCTCTTACCCAAACGGCGTGAGATGTTCCACCGGTAATTTTGTTGGTTCCTTCAAAGACAACCGTAGACTCATAATGGGCACCACCACCGATTGTGGTTGCGATTGTAGGATTTCCGTTAACGGTAAGGTTGACGTTTTTCAAGTACATTGTGCCAACATATTTTGTTAATGAACTGCATCCGCTTGGAGTATAGTTGGTCTGAGTTCTTGTGGAAGGATTCAGTTGAACAGCTATACTCGATGAGCTACTTGTTTGGCACGAACTATTATAACTGTTGTATAAGAAATCGCAAAGATTATAAGTGCCTGTTTCATCGGTTGCTTGACGATATTCTTCGCAGTAATAATCATTGTAATTGGATGAAGAGCTATTATAACAATCGTCTACGCAAACTCCATATTTGTTGCAATACATGTCTCCATTATAAATGCCATATGAACTATATTCGCTTTGTTTTTGATAACAGAACAATCCACCGTTCCAATCTCTTAAAATGTAGATATAATTGCAAGCTTTAGGCTTGGTATATGGTGTAAAATTGACGACAAAGTCAATATTTTCAATTCTGTCTCCGCTGATGGTGCTTGCAACATATCCAGGAGAATATTCTCTGGCGGTTAAAGTAATAACCGGTTTAGGCAGAGCTTTACATTCCTCATATTGCGGGAAGTTGACGTTTGAATAAGTTGTTTTGGCTCCACCCAAGGATGTTCCGTTCTTAGTAATAACGTTAACCGGATTAGAGTAATTTCCTTGTCCGTCAATATTATAAGTCGGATTGTCGGCAAAGATTCTGGATCCGCAAGTATGCGTACATTTTTTGTAAGTTGAATCACTAGGGCAATTCTCAGAGATCATAAATTTGTCGCAGGAAGTCTGAGTGTATCCGGCTGCTTTGCAAACGGCTCCCGGATCATCAGAACAATCTTTAAGACAGTTTCTGCCGTAATAAGTAACAGAAGTACCTATTTGATTTGTTGGACAAGAGGATAAATAAC
>CAZFRT010000102.1:0-5561 GCA_964521455.1 uncultured Azospirillum sp. | reverse complement strand
TGTTTGAAGCCGGTCCGGCAACTCCGGTTGAGGTTCTCGGTTTGCAGGGAACACCTTCTGCCGGTGATGACTTTATTGTTGCCGTTGATGAAAATCAGGCTAAGGAAGTTACCGGATATCGTATCCGTAAAGAACGTGAAGCAAAATTGGTTAAGAGTGCGAAATCCGCTATGGAACAAATGCTTGATAAGATTAAATCCGGTGAAATCAAACATCTTCCGGTTATTATCAAGGCGGATGTTCAAGGTTCTATTGAAGCTATTGAAGGCACAATTAACAAGCTTTCTAATGATGAAGTAAGCGTTCAGGTTCTGCATTCTGCCGTCGGTCCGATTTCAGATTCCGATGTTACGCTTGCTAAAGCTTCCAACGCGTTTATTATCGGCTTTAATGTTCGTGCCATTCCGCATGCCCGTGATATGGCTCGTCAGGATGGCGTTGATATTCGTTATTATTCGATTATTTATGATGTTGCTGATGATATTAAGAAAGCTTTGGAAGGCATGCTTTCTCCTGAGCTTAAAGAAAAAATTCTCGGTTATGCCGAAATCCGTAATGTCTTCAATATTACCGGTGTGGGTAAAGTTGCCGGTTGTATGGTTACGGAAGGACTGGTCAAACGCGGAGCCAAAGTTCGTCTGTTGCGTGATAACGTGGTTATTCATGACGGAAGTCTCGGACAGCTGAAACGCTTCAAAGAAGATGTGAAAGAAGTCAAGTCCGGTTATGAGTGTGGTATGAGCTTTGAAAACTATAATGACATTCAGGTCGGAGACTTTATTGAATGTTATGAAGTGGAAGAAATTGCCGCAACATTGTAATTGATTGTCAATTTATTTGAAGGAACAAGAATATGGCAGAAAAAGAACCGTCACAGAGACAATTACGGGTCGGGCAAGAGATAAAAAAGATTATTGCCGGACAGATTGAACGCGGAGAAGTTCGGAATTTGGAAGGTGTCAATGTTTTGGTTACCATTATGGAAGCCAGAGTTTCTCCTGATTTGAAGTATTGTAATGTTTATTTTATTACTTCTCAGAATGATAAAAATGAAGAAGTGCGAGAAGCTTTACAGTTGGCGGCCAACCATTTTAGGAAAGTTATCGGGGCTAAAACCGAGTTGCGTTATGTGCCGGAAATTAATTTTCGGATAGATGAGAGCTTTGCTCAAGTTGACAAGATGGAAAAGCTGTTTCGGGATCCGCGAGTAGCTCAGGACTTGAAAAAAGATTAAAAAAAAGGACCTTAATGGTCCTTTTTTTGTGTGCTTTGTTTTTTGATTTTTTGTCTATTTAGCTTTTATTTAAGCTTGATTTTTGTCAAGGCTTAAGCTAGAATGTAGCTTTAAATGCGTATTAATATGTTAAAATCTATAATTATGGGGAAGAAAAAGACTAAACAGTTTTTTAAATCGGATGAAATTACATCTGTGTACAAGCATGGCAAATTTATATTTGCTTATAAGGAGAATGGTACAACAGACATTTATGAAAAGAAGAGAAAGTCGTACAAACTTTTGATCGCGTCCAATGTGAAGGAATTTTACCATCGAAATGGTTATTTGTTTTTTTTATGTCAAGATTCTAAAACAGGTTGGTCCTGTAAAAAAGAAGGCGACATCAAAGCTCTTCATTTGGGAGATGCCATTGGGGATTTTTTCGTTCTTAATAGTCATCACGGATATAAAATTTCTTTTTTCGGGATAGACGGATCTATCAGAAGTATTACAAAATGTTCGGAGTATTTTTACAATGAACAGAAAGATTTGCTTATAATAAAAAGAAATGGCTGGTATCAGCTTTGGGAACGTGAAGATTACTGGAAGACATTGTCAGATACAATTATGGTTTCTTCTTATCGGTATTTTCTCCTCGTCCTTGTCGAGGGTTTCTTTTCATTTATATCCTTCGGGATGTTGACGGTGTTGAATGGGGGTTTGTCCCAGATAAGCCTTATTATGCCGGCGGGGTGAGAAAGCTCAGAAAAGCGGATAGTCATCTGCGGCGACTTTGTCGGAAGCGTATTCCGTATCGTCGGACATTGGTAGAGTTATTTCTGATTTTAAAAAACAAAATGTTTAATTGAGAAATCTATAACAAATGTTTAATTTTTTTAATTATTGCGTATGAAAAAGTACAGATTTATGGCTTCAGGCAAGAAATGTTTTTTACTTGAAGAAGATTCCGAGCTTTTGGTTCGTCGGATTGTTGAAGAGGGCTGGCGTTCTGATGAGTTGGCTCCCGGTGTTGTTGCTCTTCAGAAAGAGGATGATTGCGGACTTATTTTTGTTTTCAATGAAGATATGTCGGTGATCCTTCATGAGATTGATTACAATGATGCCGTGATTGTGGGTGACTTTGTCGTCTTTTCTATCGGAGTGAATTATTTTCTGATTAACGGAAAAGATATTGTCGCTCTGGGAAGCTGGTTTCAGAATAAAGTCTTTTTGCAAAAGGACGGAGATTTGGTGAAAGCCTTGTTTTTTACGGATGAAAAACCGGTCTTCAAGACATACAAATCTGTTGCTTTCTTCTCCGAAGATGCTGATGAGCCGGTTATCTTTGAATGTTTGGAAACAACAAAGGACGGAAAACCTCTCTATGAGATATTCTCCGGGGCGAATGATGTTTGTTTTAAGTCAAACAGATACTTGAACCTAGAGGCTGTTTCCGGTGAGTGGTTTCGTGTGATATCTGATGATGATGTGGTTCAACACTATCGCAGCTATGAGGGGACGGATAAGTTCGTCAAGCTCTATGACGGTAAAGACAAAGCGTCCTTTGACAATATTGTTTTGTTCTTTGATGAGACAGCACAGCTTTACAAGTTGTATGGTTTTGAAGCGTATCAGCCGGTTTTGTGGGGTGAAGGCAGCAAAGAGGATGTCAAATATGATGATTACTCCATCCAGATAGGAAATCGTAAGTGGTATGCCGAAGAGGATGATAGCAATCTTTTGTCTTCAACTTGGGAGGAAATTGCAGACGAAAAACAGGAGAAGGAGGAACCGACAAAAGAAGCGGTTTCTGTGATTAATTCGTCTTCCAAAGAGAACAAGTCGCAGGAAACTCCGTCTGCTGAGAATAACGAAAGCGAGATTCCCACCAAAAAGCAGGGATGGTTTGCTATTCTGAAAGGGTGGTTTTCCCCTTGGTAATTTGTTCTTTGATTCTTTGAAAAAGAGTGCCTTGAAAAGGGCACTCTTTTTGTTTTTGACAAGGTTTGTTTTTTCGCATACAAAGAACAGACAATTAATTAAGATGAGATTGGCGGATGAGCAGACATAAAAAAGGGGAAGAGATTAACGGCTGGTTGATTGTGGATAAGCCCAGAGATATGGGTTCCACAGATGTCGTTACTTTAACCAGAAGAGTTTTAAATGCAAAGAAGAATGGGCATACGGGGACGCTGGATCCCTTTGCAACAGGTGTGTTGCCGATTGCTTTCGGAGAGGCGACCAAACTTATTCCTTTTGTTACGGACGGAGATAAGGAATATGAGTTTGTTATTCAATGGGGGGCTTCCACCAATACGGATGACAGCGAAGGAGAAATTGTTGCTCGTTCGGAAAAAATTCCGGAAAAAGAGGAAATTTTAAAAGCTCTTCCGCATTTTATCGGACAAATCGAGCAGGTTCCTCCGGTATATTCCGCGATTAAGATTAATGGGCAAAGGGCTTATAAATTGGCAAGAGAAGGCAAAGACGTTGATATGCCGTCTCGGAATGTGGAGATTTATGAGTTGGAATTGTTGGAAGAACTTCCGAATCAGCAGGCAAAATTCAGAACACGCTGTTCCAAAGGGACTTATGTGCGGACTTTGGGGCATGATTTGGCAGAGTTTTTGGGAACAAAAGGCTATTTGCAGGAATTAAGACGGACAAAATGCGGTAATTTCGGTCTTGAAGATAAGATTTTAGTGGAAACTTTGAAAAAGATAGTGTATGTTGATGACGCAAAAAAGTTTCTTCTTCCGATAGAAACATCTCTGCGCGACATCGCGGTTATTGCTGTTTCGGAAGTTGATGCCGGTAAGCTCAGGCTTGGGCAGTCTGTTTCTCCCAAAATGTATGATGTGGAAAAACTGATTGGAAAACAAGCAGTTGCAAAGTGCAACGGGAGTCTGACGGCGATTGTGCGAATCGAAGAGCGAAAAATTGCTCCGGTTCGCGTGTTTAATCTTTAAATATAAGGAAAATATTGATGTCGATTACAAATGAAAAAAAACAAGAATTAGTTAAATTGTATGGTTTAAAAGAGGGTGATACAGGTTCTCCGGAAGTTCAAATTGCTATCTGGACAGCAAGAATCAATTCTCTTATTGAACACTTCAATGTTCATAAGAAAGATTTGCACTCTCGTCTCGGTTTGATGAAAATGGTTTCTAAACGTCGCCACTTGTTGGATCACTTGAAATCTAAGAGCGAAGCCCGTTATCAGGATATCATCAAGAAGTTGGAACTGAGAAAATAATATTTATGCAATGTTCAGAAATGGAAATGACAGATTTTTTTGTGCAGGTTGTTTTGCATAGTGTTGTTATGGCCGTCTGATGTTTGCGAGTGTTAAATTGAGGTGGAGCAATGGGGCTTCACCTCAACTTTTAAATCCCGAGCGTGGCGTTCGGGTGAGGAAATCCCAGGCAATGGGGCTTGGGTGTTGATTGTAGGAAAGGAAAAAATATGATCGATTTTAAAGTGTCCCGTAAAGAGATGGATTGGGGCGGACGCAAGTTAGTTTTAGAAACAGGTAAGGTAGCAAGACAGGCAACAGGTGCGGTTATTGCCAAATATGGTGAAACAGAGGTAATTGCAACGGTTTGTGCTGCAAAAGAGGTAAAGGCAGATCAAGATTTCTTTCCTTTGACAGTTAATTACCAAGAAAAATATTATGCAACCGGTAAAGTTCCGGGCGGTTTTATGAAAAGAGAAGGTAAGCCTTCCGAACGCGAAGTTTTAATTTCCCGTTTGATTGACCGTCCTATCAGACCTTTGTTTCCGGATGCTTTCAAGAATGAAGTTCAAATTATTTGTACGGTTTTGTCTCATGACCAGAAAACGGATTCCGATATTGTTTCCATGATTGCCGCTTCTGCCGCTTTGGCTGTTTCAGGTATTCCGTTCCTTGGTCCTATCGGTGCTGCAAAAGTTGGTTATAAAGACGGAGAATTTATTTTGAATCCGACTTTGGATCAGATGAAGGATACTCAGTTGGAACTGGCTGTGGCTGGTACCAAAGAGGGTGTTTTGATGGTTGAGTCCGAGGCTCAGGAATTGTCTGAAGAAACCATGTTAAATGCGGTTATGTTTGGTTTTGACAGCTTCCAACCGGTTATCAAAATGATTGAAGAATTGGCTTCCGAAGCCGGAAAAGAAAAATGGGAAGCTCCTGAGTTCCCTAAAGAATTTGACGAACTTTACAATCGTGTTGAAAAAGCTTTTATCGGTAAATATGAAGAAGCTTTCAAAGAAACCGATAAGCTGAAACGTGGTACTTTGGTTGGTCAGGCTTCCGAAGAAGTTAAAGCTACTATTGATCCTGAAAACGAATTGGAAGTTCGTT
>CAZFRT010000101.1:0-5693 GCA_964521455.1 uncultured Azospirillum sp. | reverse complement strand
GGCATGAAGGTTTTGCATATAAGGGGTGCGACCGATGAGTTGCCCTTTATGTCTTCCTTTGCTTTCGAACAAGACAGGCATGATTTTACCAACACATTCTTTATTAAAGCTTAACTGGTAAGAAAAAAGCATGTCTTGTAGAATTTCAAGCCGTTCTTTTTTGATTTTTTCATCCACCTGATTTGGCATTAAAGCGGCAGGGGTGCCTGCTCGACGGCTGTATTTGAACGAAAAAGCCTGAATATAGCCGACTTCTTTTACAACATCCAAGGTTGCCTGAAAGTCTTTATCGTCTTCTCCCGGAAAACCGACGATGAAATCGGAGGACATTCTTAAATCAGGATTGGCTTTTTTGAGTTTTTCCACAATTTTCAGATAATCTCCGGAAGTGTGTCGACGGTTCATCGCTTTTAAAATTTTATCGGAACCGGATTGTACGGGCAAATGAAGATAAGGCATCAGTTTGCGAATATCACGGTGGCAGGCAATCAAATCATCATCAACATCTGCAGGATAGGAAGTTGTATAACGAATACGTTCCAACCCTTTAATTTCGGACAGCTCTCTTAATAAATAAGCCAGATTGCGTTCTTTACCGCTTTTATCTTCACCGTGGTAAGAGTTAACATTTTGCCCCAGAAGATTGAGTTCATAACTGCCGCTTTCTACCAGTCGGCGAGCTTCTTTGATAACCTCTTCAATCGGACGGGAATATTCCACGCCGCGGGTATACGGAACAACGCAGTAGGTGCAGAAGTTGTTGCAGCCTTCCTGAATGGCAAGAAAAGAACATCCGCCTTGAGATTTGTTTTCAGGAAGAAAGTCGAATTTTGCTTCGGCGGGAAATTCGGTATCAATAATACTTTGCCCTTTTTTACGTCCGATTTTTTCCAAAATTTCAGGTAGTCTGTGATATGTCAATGGTCCGGTGGCAAAATCAACAAAAGGAGCCCTTTTGGCAATCTGTTCATCCTCGGCCTGAACAACGCAACCGACAACGCCGATAACGGTATCCAGTCCTTGCTCAGCACGTTCCTGTTTAATGAGGTAAATGCGTCCTAAATCGGAAAAAACTTTTTCTGCGGCTTTTTCTCGGATATGGCAGGTGTTGAAAATGATGAGGTCGGCTGATTTGGCATTTGAAGCTTCGGTATAACCCAGATTTTGCAATATGCCTGCTATACGGTTTGAATCATATACATTCATCTGGCAGCCGAAGGTTTTAATATAATATTTTTTCTTACTCACGTTATTCTCGTTTTTGTTATTATTCTTTTTCTATTTTAAAGCAAAGATTTGGCTTTTTCAAACTTTTTTTGGGAGTTTCCCCGTTTTTTGCCTTTTTATTGGCTTGGTTATCGCTTTTTTGTTGCCAAAATGCGGTATTTACTGGTATTATTTTGTCAGAATATGCAATTTATGAAAAGGATATTGTAATATGGATTTGAGAATGGAGACAGATATGGAATGTTTAGCTCAGTTGAGTGAAGAACAAAAAATTGCTTTTATGAAAGCTTTTGCCAGATTAGCTGCCGCTGACGGAAATATTGATGAAGATGAATTGTCTTATATTAAAAATGTGGCCGTTGTTTATGGTGTGTCTCCGCAAAGAGTTAACGAAATTCTGAAAGTTGGCAGTGATGAAGAGGTTGTTGAGGCTGTTAAAATTATCACCAACCGTCGGGTAGCTTTGGAACTTATTAAAGAAATGTGTATTCTGGCTCATGCTGATGATGTGTTGTCGGATGAAGAAACGCTCCTAATTGGAAAAGTGGGAATGGCCATGGGGGTTAATTTGGATAAAATTGAACAAATCAGTAATTGGGTTATTGATCGGATTATTTGGCTGGAAGAAGCAAAAATTATTTTTGAAGAAGTTTAATCCTTTATGCCGGAGGTAGGTTATGGCAGAGACAACAAATAATTCAGGCACAATGAATCAAGGAAGCAATGTGTTGAGCACTTCATTTGCAAAAAATGACATGGAATTGACACGGCGTGTTATGCGGGAAAAATCCAAAGATACTATTTCGAAGGTTTTGGCTCGTGATTACGGTTATATTAAAGAAGAAGACAGAGAACGGGTTGCCAAACAGGTTATGACGGCTCCGAGAGATTCCGTCATTAAAATCGGGCATGAAGATGTATATGTTGATAAATTTCAAAATGAAATTGGTAATTCTTTATTGGAGTTTGAGTTGGCAGAATCAATCGAACGTATTAACTGCGGAACGACAACTCAAGAAGAATATTTCAGTTGGATTGAAGAAGGAAGAAATATTATTGCCCATTGTAATGACGGGCAATATACCAAAGAAGATGAAAAGGAACGCAATGATTTTTTGGATCAGTCTTTTCAACGTGAAATTGAGTTGATGACCTGTATAGCTCTTTATGAAAACAATCGTTGTGAAGGAGCTGCAGCCAAGTGTGATTTTTTGAAGCAGAAATTGCTTAAACTTCGAGAAATCCGCAGTGCAATTTTGGCGTCAACCAAAGATAAAGCTGATGAAAAAGCCAGTACCAAAGAGGAATATGAGAAAGCGGTTGCTTATCGTCGGATGTTGCGGCAAATGAGGGAGCTTGAAGAGCTTCGGGATGCTGATATGGCTCAACGACTTTTGATTGAAAAAGAGCGTCTGGGATGTCGTCATGACCGCGATACGGATCTGAATACGGTCGGATTTTTCTATGGAGCATTGGTGTTAGCAGGAATGACGTATAATGACGGATACACATATCATGTTCCTTGTACAAACAGTCCTGCAGAACGTTTGGCACTGCACAAGGCTCGCAGGGAGACTAAAGAGGATGTTCAGCATCGTTTGGAAATGCTTAGCGGTCGTCGTCCTCCGTTGAAGGACTTGCCGTCATATAATCATGACAATATTCGCAAACGGATGTTTACGAAAGAGGCTTTTTTGAGAGTGTCTGATAATGTCAAAGAGAAAAATACTCGTTGATAATTAAAATTTTCTGAGGTAATAATTGATAAGTTTAATTTTTAGGAGATAAATTGATGGGTGCTTTGTTTGAGCCGTTTTTGTATATTATTGGTCTTGTTGTCGACATTTATTTCAAAATTGTTGTGGTGGAAGTCGTTTTGCATTGGTTAATTCATTTCAAAATTTTGGAGCCGACAAACAAATATGCCAAAAAGACTATGGAACTTTTAGAAAAAGCGACAGCTCCGGTTTATAAAAAAATCGGTGAAAAGATTCCTCCGGTTTCCGGGTTTGATTTTTCTCCGTTTATTTTGCTTTTGGTTTTGCTGTTTATCGGCAGATTGGTTTATCGTTTGTCTGAAATGATGATGTAATCGGTTTTTGAACTGATTTTACCGATAGATGGTATTTGAAGAAAAAGAAGATTGCGTTGTGCTGAGAGTTAGGTTAGCTCCTAACTCTTCTTCTTGTTGTATAAACGGGATATTTTGCGGTTCGGATAATGAAGAATTTCTGAAAATCAATGTTATCAGCGTGCCGGAAAAAGGAAAAGCAAATAAGGAATTGATAGCTTTTCTTTCTAAAGTGTTTCAGTTGTCAAAATCAAGTTTTAGGATTGTCGGCGGGGAACTTGATCGATATAAAAGAATAGAAATTTCAGGTGAAAAAAACAATGTTATTCGCCGTATAGGCGAATTGTCAGGAGAGAAAAGTGACAGCAAAAATCATTGATGGAAAAAATCTGGCTGTTCAAATTAAGGCAGGAATCGCTTCCAGAATTGCAGAATTGGATAAAGCACCGTGTTTGGCGGTTATTTTGGTTGGAAATGATGAAGCCAGTTTGGTTTATGACCGTAATAAACAGAAAGCGGCACAAACTATCGGTATGGATTGTGAGTTTTATCATTTGGAAGAACAGACGGAAGAATCTGAACTTTTGAAGTTAATCTCTCGCTTGAATAACGAAACCCATGTAAATGGAATAATTGTTCAATTGCCGTTGCCAAAACATCTGGATACAAAGAAAATACTTGAAGCCGTGGCACCTGAAAAGGACGTGGACGGTTTTAATCCGGTGAATGCTGGACGATTGCAGTCTAAAGATCCGGCTGCTTTTGTTTCGGCAACACCTCGCGGTGTTTTGTTTATGCTGCAAAGTGTTTGTCCGGATTTATCCGGAAGAAACGTTGTTATTATCGGGCGTTCCAATATTGTCGGACGACCATTGGCTTCTCTTCTTCTTAATCATGATTGTACGGTTACGGTTACTCATTCCAAAACGAAAAATATTCAGGATTTTACAAAAAAAGCAGATGTTGTTATTGCGGCTTGCGGATGTCCGAAAATGGTTAAGAAGGAATGGATAAAAGAGGGGGCCGTGGTAATTGATGTCGGAATTAATCGTATTGACGGAAAGTTGTGCGGAGATGTTGATTTTGACGATGTATTCCCTGTCGCCGGTTATATTACGCCGGTTCCGGGAGGTGTCGGACCGATGACAATAGCCATGCTTTTGGAAAATACATACGACGCGTATCTTAAGCAAAACGGTATTGTGAAGAAATAAAAGGGGAAAACTATGCCGTTGAAAAAAACGACTGCTTATTTCAGAGGAATGATACAGGCCTGTTACGACTATATGCTGAAATTGGCCGGTAATAAAAATGCCGTTTATTATCTGGCGATGGTTGCTTTTATTGAGAGTTCGTTTTTTCCTATTCCGCCGGATATTATGCTTATCCCGATGGTTTTGGCAATGCCAAAGAAAGCATATCGGATTGCGGCAGTTGCCACGGTGGCAAGCGTTATCGGCGGATATTTCGGTTACTTAATAGGGGTTTATGCTTTTGATTTGATTGCCAAGCCTCTTTTGACCTTTTACGGATATATGGAACAGTTTGATGTTTTTAGGGGATATTACCATAAGTGGGGGGCATGGATTGTTTTTGGTGCCGGTATTACACCTTTTCCTTATAAAGTTATTACGATTGCCAGCGGTGTTGTTCATCTTAATATCTGTGTGTTCGGATTGGCTTCCTTGGTGGCGAGGGGCATAAGATTTTATTTGATTGCGTGGCTCTTAAAACAATACGGAGCTCCGATGAAGATTTTTATTGATAAGCATTTGGGAAAATTATCGGTTTTGTTTTTGTTGTTGCTTATCGGCGGATTTGTCTGTATCAAACTGTTATAAAAAAAGCCTCTTTGAAGAGGCTTTTTTCTAATCTTTATGACGGAAAGTAATTCGTCCTTTGGTTAAGTCATAAGGTGTCATTTCAATATCGACTTTGTCTCCAACCATTACGCGAATACGGAATTTACGCATTTTTCCGGCTGTGTGAGCCAAAATTTCAACGCCGTTTTCCAATTTAACCCGGAACATAGCATTCGGAAGCTTTTCAATTACTTGTCCGGTCAGTTCCAGAAGTTCTTCTTTACTCATAAAATTATCCTTTTGTCTTTTTAACTTTTTTACTGTATAAACCACAAATTTTATTTATGCAATGACTTTTTCTTAGCAGGTTGCGTATTGGCGGTATCTGCTGACGGAAATTCCATAGTAAAACAAGTTCCTTTGTTCTCTTGGCTGCGAACGGAAAGGGTGCCGTTAATTTTTTCAATAATTGATTTTACGATTGCCAACCCTAATCCGGTACCTTTGTTTTGGGTGTTTTTACCCTCAGAGAAGAAAGGTTCAAAAATACGGTTGAGTTTGTCTTTTGGAATACCTATACCGGTGTCTTCAAT
>CAZFRT010000100.1:0-5698 GCA_964521455.1 uncultured Azospirillum sp. | reverse complement strand
GACGCGGAAGAGAAACATCTTTTTCCAACAGCATACTCAAGCGTTCAACACCGCAAGCCCAACCGATACCGGCCACTTTGCCACCGCCCATCTGCTCAACCAAACCATCGTAACGACCACCGGCCAGTACGGTTCCCTGAGCTCCAAGCTTATCTGTAACCAATTCAAATACCGTGTGAGAGTAATAATCCAAACCACGAACCAAACGATTATTAACACGATATTTGATACCTAGGTTATCCAGTCCTTTTAAAACACTCGCAAAAAATGCCGATGAAGCCTCGTTCAAACTGTCTTTATACAAGGGAGCGTCTGCAACAACGGCTTTATCACATTCTTCTTTAGAATCTAAGACACGCAATGGATTTTTTTCCAAACGATTTTTGCTGTCTTCGGAAAGTTCGTCATAATGTTCGCGTAAATATGCCACCAATTTTGTACGGTAAGCATCACGACTTTCGGCATCTCCAAGAGAATTGATTTCAACCACAACGTTTCCGGTCAATCCTAATGTTTCTACAAATTCATACGCCATAGAAATAACTTCTATATCTGCCTGAGGTGTTTCAACACCCAAAAGTTCCACACCGAATTGGGTAAATTGACGTTGACGACCTTTTTGCGGACGTTCATAGCGGAACATCGGACCGGCATAATATAATTTAACCGGTAAATTTTGCTGCATTCCCTCACTGATAAAAGAACGAACGACACCGGCAGTTCCTTCCGGACGTAAGGTCAGGCTTTCTCCGCCGCGATCTTGAAAACAATACATTTCCTTGGTTACAATATCGGAAGTATCCCCCAGATTTCGGGAAAAAACTTCGGTAAATTCAAAAATCGGCGTTTCAATTTCTTCAAAGCCATATTTTTCAACAACCGAGCTTCCCGTTGCTGTTACTTTTTTCATTTTTCTTTTAGCTTCGCCATAGAGATCGTATGTTCCGCGAACATTTTGTATTTTAGCCATTTTTTCTTACCTTTTCTTCAATCAAGCCGACCAGCTCTTCCACTACATTTTCATTTTTTACCTTATGGTCGGGCTTCCCGTCAACATAAATCATATTAAACTCGCCGTTCCCGCCACAAACACCAAAGTCCGTATGCCCTGCTTCTCCCGGTCCGTTCACAACGCAACCCATAACGGCAACACTTATCGGTTGAGAAATATGGACCAACCTTTTTTCCAAAGTCTCAACCGTTTTTTGAACATCGTACCCCCTTCTTGCACAAGTCGGACAAGAAATAATCCGCACGCCCCGATGTCTTAAATCCAATGCTTTCAAAATCTCATACCCGGCAAGAACTTCCTCTTCCACATCGGCGGTTAAGGAAACCCGCAGCGTATCCCCGATACCGCCCATCAACAAACTGCCGATACCCATGGCAGACTTTACGGTTCCCGTTCGCAATCCTCCGGCTTCGGTTACACCCAAATGCAGAGGATAATCACAAACTTCCGCCAATTTATGGTAGGCTTCAATCATCATTAGCGTATTAGAAGATTTCACACTGATTTTAAATTCTCTGAAATCATTATCTTCCAACATTTTTGCCTGATCCAGTGCACTTTCCACTAAAGCATCGGCACAAGGTTCGCCATATTTTTCCAACAGACGTTTATCCAACGAGCCACCGTTCACACCGATACGAATCGAACAATTATTGGCTTTGGCCGCTTTAACCACTTCTTTTACCCGATCCATTCCACCGATATTTCCCGGATTAATCCGCAAGCATGCCGCACCGTTATCTGCCGCAATCAAGGCTAAACGATAGTCAAAATGAATATCCGCCACAACCGGTATGGACACAGACTTGGTAATTTCTTTCATTGCCTTGGCAGATGCTTCATCCGGGCAAGAGCAACGGGTAATATCGCACCCTGCTTTTATCTGGCGTTCAATCTGAGCAATGGTAGCTTTAGCATCAGAGGTCAGTGTATTGGTCATAGACTGAACCGTTATCGGGGCATCTCCGCCAACAGCCACATTACCAACCATGATTTGTCTGGATTTGCGTCTGAGTATCTTATTCATTTTTCAACCCTTTTATAAAACAAAAGAAAATAGCAAGTTTTCACCTGCTATTTTCCGTAAAATTATTCTAAAGCTAATGGTTAGCTTCTAAATACTGATCCAAAGAAATGTTCATTTTTTTGTTCGGTTTAACAACCTCTGTTTGTTTTCCGTTTACAAAGACATCAACACCATCATATTTCCCAACGGACAAAACCATTCCCTTTCCTTCCGGAACGGTATAGCTGTCCCCCTCGTTTAAAACTTTGCTGAGATAAAGTTTTTGATCATCCTTTACTTCAACCCAAGTTTCTTTTTTTGCTTGTATGACAATTCCTTTGTTACTGACAATGGATTTTTTCTCTTCGGAAATTATTGTCTCAACAGGTTTCTCTTCAACTGCCGGAACAGCGGACTCTTCAACAAAGCTTCCTTCATTAACCGTTACTTGCCCGCCATTCTCACCTGATTGCTTTGTCGTATCAATCACAACCATTTTTTCAACAGTTTCATCCCCCGGAGCAACCGCATCTTCTGCAGGAACAAAATCTTCAACCTGCAACGGATATTCCATTTCTGCAGAGTTGAACTCTCCGTTTTCCACAACATCTTCAACAACATCGGTATCTTGAACATCAGCTTCGTTTTGGTTTTCATTAAACATAAACCACGAAAAATAAATCGCAATTAAAGCAGCCAAACTAATCATCAAATATTTTTTATTCGGCACGCTGGCTTCTGCCTGCGGTTCAAGAACAAAATATTTTTCATTGCGAGAAGCTGCATCAGTTTCTTCCTTATAAAGTTGAACAATACGGGCACTGTTTAAGCCCAAATAATCGGCATAAGAGCGGATGAACCCTACCCCGTAAGGGAAATCAGGTATTTCATCATAATTACTGGCTTCAATAGCCTCAAGATAGCTTTGACGAATACACAAATCTTTAGCTGCATCTGAAATTTTATAACCTTTTTTCAGACGAGAATCTCTAAGCATTCCGCCGATTTTGCCTTCAACATCGGCAGCCGATGTTTTCACTGCAGCTTCTTTTTTCTCAGTTTTTTCTTCTGCTGCAACATTTTCTGTATTTTTTTTCACAATAACATCCTTCTTGCGTTTCATTAAAAACCCGATGTATTGAAACACATCTTTTAATAAATTTCAATACCATGATCATAAGCATAAGCCAATAATTGCGGACGTAAAGTCCTTTTTTGAGATTTCAGCAATGTTTTTACATAATCAGAAATTTCTTCTACTTTTATTGTTCGTATCATTGACTTAACCCTTCCGAATGAGGCTCCCGAAGAGGATAAATTTCTAAAGCCCAACCCGATTAAAGCCATTGCTTCTATCGGATTTGAGGCCATTTCTCCGCAGACGGAACAATAGATTCCCGCCGTGTCAGCTTGATTAACGATTTCTCCCATTACCTTCAAAAACGGAGACGACAACACATCATATCGTTCTGTCAGCCGAGGATTACCTCTGTCGCAGGCAAAAATAAACTGAGCCAAATCGTTTGTTCCAACAGAAATAAAATCCGCTTGTTTCAGAATCGGTTCCAATTGAAAAATCACTGACGGAACCTCTATCATTAAACCGGTGTTGACTTTGTTCGGCACAGGTTCGCCGCGGCGTTTTTCTTTCTCCAGTTCAATCAGGAGTGTTTCTTTTGCCTCTTCAAACTCAAATAAATCCGATATCATCGGAAACATAACATTTAATTCTTTTCCGGCAGCTGCACGCAGAAACGCCCGCATTTGCTTGCGTAAAATTGCCCGCCGATCTAAAGTAATGCGAATCGAACGCCATCCGATAGCCGGATTTTCTTCTCCAACACTCCCCCAATATGGCAACAATTTATCAGAACCGACATCCAGACTACGGAAGATTACCTTTTTATTTCCGGCTTTATCCATGAGATCTTTATAGTAAGCCGTCTGTTTCTCCACATCCGGCATTGCATCCGAAGCCATAAACGGAATTTCCGTTCGGTACAACCCGACACCATCGCAATTGGTTGCAGCAATATAATCCAAGTCAAAAGCAAGACCTACATTTACATAAAGTCCTATCCGCACACCGTCCAATGTTTTGGCGGGAAGTTTTTTTAACTCGGCTAAACGAGCCTGCAGTTTTTCTTTCTCGGCAATTTTGGCTTTGAATTTATCCTGAACAATCTGACTCGGATTGATGTATACATAACTGTCATTGCCGTCAACCGCTACCAGTTCGCCGGTTTTTATCTCTTCAAAAATACTTTTAATCTTGGCAATGACCGGAATATTCAACGCTTTGGCGACAATGGCGACATGCATTGTCGGCGTTCCGTCCTCAATAATCAACCCGCGGATTTTGTTATAGTCATAATCCATTAAATCCGCCGGACCCATTGTTTGAGCAATGACGATAATATTTTCCCACTGTCCTGTTTCTTCAGCGGATTTTGTATCTCCGCTCAAGTAAGATTGCAATCTGTCGGCAACGTCTCGCAAATCGTGCAGACGTTCTTTCAAATAAGAATCGTTGGTACCGGACAATCGGTTCCACATATCCTCATATGCCCGCTCGACAGCGGCCTCCGCCGTTAATCCGCTGTTGACGTTGTCGGCGATTTTTTTATACCAGCCTTTATCTTTGGCAAACATCCGATAAGCATCCAGAATATCCACGTGTTCGCCTATTCCCAACTGGGCAGCGTCAAATTTTTTATCCAAATCGTCATTCATTTGACGATGAGCAACTTCTAACCGACGAAGTTCCTTCTCTTTGTCTTCGGCAAAAATTTTAGTAACCGCCTGACGGCGACGATGCACCACAGCCTTACCCAAACCATAGCCCTTGCTGAGGCTTAAGCCTTTTATTCTTTCTCTGGCGGCTATTCCCCGTTCCTTTATCAGAGTTTTTTTGTATTCGGTCATTTCATCCGAGGCAATCATCTCCGAGAGAACCATCGCCACGGTTTCCAAAATTTCAATTTCCAAACGGGAATATTCGTGGGTTGTTTTACTTTGCACAGTCAATACGCCGATTGAACGGCTGCGGCGAATCAGCGGCACACCGAGAAAAGACTTATACGGTTCTTCTCCCATTTCTTTTTTATAAGAAAATTTAGGATGAGACCAAGCATCGGACACAGCCAAAGAACGGCTCGTTTGAGCAACCTCCCCAACCAGTCCTTCGCCATAGCGGAGCTTTACTTTATGAGGAGCAGTTGAAGAAAAACCGAAAGAAGAAAACAATTCCAGATAATCGTCATCGACTGAAACATAGCAAGCAGAAGCGTCGGCATTCATTTGTTCGGCAATAATTTTTGTTATCCGTGCCAATTTGGACGGAACATCATCTTGACCTTCCATTACCTGACGCAGCAATTTTAAGATGTCCATTGCCTGATTTATTGCCAAAGATTTCATCTTTTTCCCAGTATTTTGAAACTTTAAGCTTGCGATTTAATTTATATTATCTATATTTGTTTTCATCAAGGATAAAGTTTAACTTAATGGAGTAAATAAATGGCTAACAATTACAAAAAAGGCGATAAAGACTCTCGTCCTTGGGGAACATGGGAAGTTTTAGACGCGGGAGAAGGTTTCTGCGTTAAAAGAATCTGCGTTACTCCGGGGAATATTTTGTCTTTGCAATCCCATAACTTCAGAAACGAGCATTGGATTAT
>CAZFRT010000099.1:0-5739 GCA_964521455.1 uncultured Azospirillum sp. | reverse complement strand
GGCGGATTATTACAATCTCCACGTTTACGCAGGTTTCTTTTCTAAACCGGAATAAAAAAAAGCCCGCTAAAAAGCGGGCTTTGGTTTAAATTATTCCCTGTTGCTGGGCGGTTACCACAGCCTGCGTCCGGTTGGTTACCCCCAAGGAACGCAACAACGCATTAATATGCAGTTTGACAGTTGCTTCGCTGACACCCATTTCATAGGCGATTTGTTTATTTGACATTCCTTTAGCGACAAAACCCAAAACCTCTGATTGACGGTTGGTCAATGTTTTTCCGCGTCCCTTTCCGTTATTCTCAGATGAATTTGCAACAGAAGAAGCATTATTGTTTTCCAAAACAGAGGTCGGAAAATAAGTTCCACCGTCCAAAATCAGCTGCAAAGCACTATTTAATATCTTGGGATCGGAACGTTTGGGAATATAACCACTGACACCGGCATCAAACGTTTTGCGAATGCAACGGACATCCTCAGACGCAGAAATCACCACAAATCGGGCACCATCCGTTTTTTTCTTTATTTCCGCAACTCCCTCTTCCCAGTGCATATCCGGCATATCCAAATCAAGAATAACCAAATCAAGCTTTTTTTCATCATTCACTATTTTAAGTGCCTGAGTAAAATTCGCCGCTTGAAAAATGACAGACTTAGGGTCTATTTGTTCCAGACGCATGCTTAATCCGTCACGAAACAAGGCGTGGTCATCTGCTATAAGAACTTTCATCCCAATCTCCCAATTATATACTTTACCTGTGCCGCATAGCACAAAAGTTTTAATTTTGCTAAATTTTATTAGTATATAATTAGGCAAAAAGACTTTTAAAGGGCTTGTCGTTTGATTTTCTGATTTATTTTTTTGCCGGAAGATATTTACATTCCACACCGGCTTCTTTAAACATTTCCTGAGAATAAACCAGTTTGTCCCGCCAAGTGTTTTGCGGTGTCTTCTCATCAATTATCACTTCGTGAGTTACCACCATTTTAATTCCCGACTGAATAATCGCTCTGGCACAATCCGTGCACGGAGCGTGGGTTGCATACATCACACAACCTTTCAACGAAGTACCGGTCAGGCAGGCATTATAAATCGCATTGCGTTCGGCATGCTCAAAAAAGTCATATTTCGTCGGACGCTCCATACGCTCCGGACGGCTATCATCCACACCGCGAACTAATCCGTTATACCCTGTGGCTCTGATTTCCCGATCGGGACCGACAACAATCGCTCCGGTTTTGGTAGACGGATCCTTGGACCATGTGGCAACCAATTCGGCCACTTCCATAAAACGCTCGTGCCATTTATCTGAAAACATGATGTAATTCCTTGAAAGCATTGTGTTTATCGTTGTTATTATCCCGTATTTTTTTCATAAATTCAATTTTCTTTTTCTTATATGGTTAATAACTTGCAAATCAATGTAGTTTTACTTGACATCGGAGCAAAAATAAACCAAGTTATACGCAGTTCATTTTATAAATTAATTAGGAGAAAAAAATGAGTGCTATTATCGATATCCACGCAAGAGAAATCTTAGATTCACGTGGTAATCCGACTGTTGAAGCCGATGTTGTTCTGCAATCCGGTGCTTTTGGCCGTGCCGCTGTTCCGTCCGGTGCTTCCACAGGTGTTCACGAAGCTGTTGAATTACGCGACGGCGACAAAAAACGCTATATGGGTAAAGGCGTTGAAAAAGCCGTTAACAACGTTAATGACGAAATTTATGATGCTCTTGCCGGTTTGGACGCTGAAGACCAAATTGATATCGACCAAACCATGATTGACTTGGACGGCACTGAAAACAAAGGTCGTTTGGGTGCTAATGCCATTTTGGCCGTTTCCATGGCTGTTGCCAAAGCTCAGGCTGAAGAAGCCGGCTTGCCTTTATACCGTTATCTCGGCGGTACAATGGCTCGCACTTTGCCGGTTCCGATGATGAACATCGTTAACGGCGGTCAGCACGCTGATAACCCTATCGACATTCAAGAATTTATGATTATGCCGGTTTCCGCTTCTTCTGTTAAAGAAGCTGTTCGTATGGGTGCCGAAATCTTCCATACTTTGAAGAAAAACCTTAAAGCTGCCGGTCATAACACCAACGTTGGTGATGAAGGTGGTTTTGCTCCTAACCTTAAATCTGCCGAAGAAGCTTTGTCTTTCATTGTTAAATCTATTTCCGATGCCGGTTACAAACCGGGTGAAGACGTTGTCTTGGCTATTGACGCCGCTTCTTCCGAATTCTATGAAAACGGCAAATATGAAATGAAGGGTGAAGGCAAATCTTACACCAACGCTCAGATGGTTGAATTCTACAAAGATTTGTGTGCCCGTTTCCCTATCTTCTCTATCGAAGACGGTATGGCTGAAGATGACTGGGAAGGTTGGAAAATGTTGACTGATGCTATCGGCGACAAAGTTCAGCTCGTCGGTGATGACTTGTTCGTTACTAACCCGAAACGTTTGGCTATGGGTATTGAAAAAGGCGTTGCCAACTCTATCCTCGTTAAAGTTAACCAAATCGGTTCCCTGACAGAAACAATGAAAGCTGTTGACATGGCTCACAGAGCCGGTTATACCGCTGTTCTGTCTCACCGTTCCGGTGAAACGGAAGACACAACAATCGCAGACATTGCTGTTGCCACAAACTGCGGCCAGATTAAAACAGGTTCAATGTCTCGTACAGACCGTATGGCTAAATACAACCAGTTAATCCGTATTGAAGAAGAACTGGGCGACATGGCCGTCTTTGCCGGTAAATCTATTTTGAAAAAATAGGATTTTCTTTTGCAAAATTTTAAGGGAGATGAAATTTCATCTCCCTTTTTTCATGGAATATTAATCTCTTTTGATTATCTTGATATTAGTGTGAAACAGAAACAAAGGATACTTCTATGAAAAAATTTATGGGTGTGTCGGTAATCTTGCTTATTGCCGTTTTATCAATTAATCTTGCAGTTGCGGGAGTTGCTCCGCTCACAGATGACAGTGGTCGAGACAATTCAAGTATAAACGATTCTTCGGAATAAAAATTTATTTTTAGATAAAAACTTTTAAGGCAGGGATTTCTCTGCCTTTTATTTTAGACAATATTCTTGCATTTCTTATTGTTATCTGCTAGAAACACTCCAGTTAGTTTCGTATTTATTATATATTTTTTATGGAAAAATATCAATTTATATTCAAAAGACAGCAATTCCAACTCTTGATGAGAGCTATTGTAATTGCATTTGGCGGTGTTATTCTGACAACCTTGTGCTCAATGCTTTTATACGGCTTGTTCATTTCAAATGAAGCTGAAAACCAGGCAATGTTCACATCTTTCAGCTTGTTTTCATTCATCTTTCCCTGCGGAGTGATGTATTACAGGCAAAGAATATGTCAAAAAAACCGTATCGTTTTGTTTCTGCTACTGGCCGTAACAATGTCGGCTCCTCTGGTTTGGATAATTGCCCAAAACACATTCACAACTTTTGTTTTCGGCAGTATTCTGGCTTTGGTGATTTTCGCCGTTTCCTTTCGATGGGGATTGAAAGTCAAAAACACACTCTCTTTTCAAGGGATTGGTTGTCTGATGTTCATCTGTGTTGTCGTGTCATCTCTGATTGAATTCGGGTGTGGTTTGTTTGCTCCCGAACATCTGAAAATGCATGCGACTTTTTGCGTCGTTGCCTTTATTTTCGGACTTTACAACGTTCATGACGTGCTTCACTTCAGGAAACAGCTCCCCGAGTTTACAGGCTTCACACAAACGGAAATCAGAGAGACTGTTCTCGAAACAGCTATTCAGCTGTACATCAACTTTATCGGAATGTTCTTCATTATTGATTTTATAAAATTCATCTTGAAGATACTCGCTGTTCAACCATTGCAAAAGAGTGCCTCTTAACAGAAGCACTCTTTTGTTGTTTCATAAGCCTTGAGATTAGAAGTTGGCTATTCGTGCCAGAGCCTCTTCCACTTTTGCCTTATTCTCCAAAGCCTCGGTCTGACGGCGTTTTTCTTCCTCTACCACCGCTGCTGGAGCTCTTTCAACAAAGCTCGGATTACCCAGTTTGCGGGCATAACCTTCCAGATTTTTGTTCAAGGTTTCCAATTCCTTAGATAGGCGTTCTTTTTCAGCCGCAAAGTCAACCACGCCTTTTAACGGCATCAGAATAACAGCTTCTTTGAATACCTGTTGAACCATATCTTTGCTGATTTCCTGATTGCTTCCGAAAGCTTCAATCTTCTCCAAACGAGCTAAAGTGCAAATTATCTTATTTAAGTTTTGCAGGTTTGTCAAAGAAGAAGCGTTGGCATCCTTTAAGTAAATCGTCAGTTTAGCACCAGCCGGAATATTCATGCCGGAACGCAGAGAACGAACAGCGGAAATTAAATCAACCGCCCAGTCAATCTCGCTCAAAGCCTCGACGTCAATTTTTTCATTCAACGGCCATTGTGCATGGATTAACTTAACATCTCTTTCGCTGATGTTGTTCCATAATTCCGTGGTAATAAACGGCATAAACGGATGCAAAATCATCAAAATTCTATCCAGAACCCAAGCGGCTGTTGCTCTGGTTTCGGCTTTTTCTTCCGCATTTTCACCATAGAAAATCGGCTTACTTAACTCAATATACCAATCGCAGAATGTGCCCCATGCGAACTGATATACCGCATTGGCCGCATCTGAAAAACGATAAGCATCCAGATATTCCGTTACTTCTTTGGTTGCCTGTTTGGCTTTCGCGACAATCCACTTGTTAACCGGAAGTTTGACGCTGTTTTCATCAAAGCCTTTAACCGGCTTGCACTCGTTCATCTCACAGAAACGAGCGGCATTCCACAATTTTGTGGCAAAGTTGCGGTATCCGGCAATACGGGCTTCAGACATATTAACATCACGCCCCTGAGTTTCCATCGCCGCCATAAAGAAACGCAACGCATCCGCACCATATTTCTCAATGGTTTCCATCGGGTCAACCGTGTTGCCTTTGGACTTGGACATCTTTTGACCTTTTTCATCGCGAACAAGACCGTGGATGTAACATTTTTTGAAAGGAACCTTCTTCATCATATACATACTCATCATCATCATACGAGCAACCCAGAAGAAGATGATGTCAAAGCCGGTTACCAATACCGATGTCGGGTAGAACTTGTCCAGATATTCGGATTTATCCGGCCATCCCAAAGTTGAAAATGCCCACAATCCGGAAGAGAACCAAGTATCCAAAACATCTGTTTCGCGAGTTAATTCAACTTCTTTTCCATAATGTTTGGCTGCAGCTTCTTTAGCTTCCGCTTCATTCTCTTCGCAGAAAATTTCTCCGTCCGGTCCGTACCAAATCGGCATTTGGTGCCCCCACCAAAGCTGGCGGGAAATACACCATGGCTGAATGTTTCTCATCCATTCAAAATAAGTCTTCTCATAAGACTTCGGAACAAATTCCATTTCGCCTTGCTCAACGGCACGAATAGCCTCTTTTGCCAATACCGGAGCATCAACAAACCATTGGTCTGTCATTAACGGTTCAATAATGACACCTGAACGATCGCCGTAAGGAATAACCATCGGGTGGTCTTCAATCTTTTCCATAAAGCCGAGTTCTTCTAATTTAGCTATGGTTTTCTCTCTGGCTTCAAGAGTTTTCATGCCCTCAAACGGTGTATTCTCATTTAAGGTTGCATCCGGGTTCAAAATATTAATCAACGGCAAGTTATGGCGTTTTCCAACTTCAAAATCATTGAAATCGTGT
>CAZFRT010000098.1:0-5740 GCA_964521455.1 uncultured Azospirillum sp. | reverse complement strand
CTGTTGAGCGTTCAGAGCCGGAGAAGGGCATTCTTCAATAACCTTCTGATTGTTTCTTTGAATTGAACAATCTCGTTCGCCGAGGTGGACAACGTGACCGTATTTATCAGCCAGAATTTGCATTTCAATATGACGAGGTTTTTGGAGGTATTTTTCCATATAAACGACATCGCTTGTAAATGCGGCTTTGGCTTCGGCTTTGGCCATGGTAAAGGCTTCTTTCATTTCATCGTCATTGAAGGCGATTTTCATGCCTTTTCCGCCGCCGCCGGCGGTTGCTTTGACCATGACCGGATATCCGATTTCGTTGGCACATTTAATGGCGTGTTCAACGCTTTCAAGAGCAGGAGAACCCGGAGTTACCGGAAGTCCGGCTTCAACAGCGGCTTTGCGGGCAGTAATTTTATCGCCCATCAGACGCATTTGTTCGGCACTCGGACCGATGAAGGTAATGCCGTGAGCTTCAACCATTTCGGCAAAGTCAGCATTTTCAGATAAGAAACCAAAACCTGGGTGAATAGCGTCAGCTCCGGTAATCAGAGCAGCTGAAATAATGGCCGACTTGTTCAGATAAGAATCGGATGAACGAGACGGACCGATACAAACGGCTTCGTCGGCAAGACGAACGTGCATGGCGTTGGCGTCGGCCTCTGAGTGTACGGCAACGGTTCTGATACCCATTTCGCGACAAGCACGATGGATTCTCAGAGCGACTTCACCTCTATTGGCGATTAAAACTTTTTCAAACATGAAGCAAATATCCTAAGTTGTTGCTAAAAAATTATTCAATAACGACCAGTGGTTCGCCGTATTCAACAGGGTCTCCGCTTTCAACCAGAATTTTTGTTACTTTTCCGGCTTTGTGGGCTTTGACAGGGTTAAAGGTTTTCATTGCTTCAATGAGGCAGACGATGTCGCCTTCGGAGACATTGTCGCCGGCTTTTACATAATTAGGACTGTTCGGGTCGGCAGAAAGATATACAACACCAACCATCGGAGATTTGATGCATCCCGGGTTTTTAGAGTAATCGGTTTCTGCAGCGGTTTCGACAACAGCCTGTACCGGAGCGGCGGCAGGTGCCGGAGCAACAGCGGCGACCGGAGCAACGGAAGCAGGAGCATAAGCGGCAGGAACCGTGTGAGCTGAAAAATCTCTGGTCAGGCAAATGCGGCAGCCTTCGTCTTCATATTCCAATTCCGTAAGGTTGGTTTTATCAAGAATTTCAGCTAATTTGCTGATAACTTTAGTATCCACAGGATTTGACATATTTATAATCTCTCTTTCTTATAAAGTTAAAAAAATCAACTAGAGTATTATCCCTGATTTTGTAAAAAAACAATAAAAATATTAGAAAATGCATAAAAATGAGCATAAAATTGCTTAAAAAGTGCAAAAAATGTGTTTTTTTGTGTATAATTAAATTTGAATTTTAAATAAGTTGTTATTTTATATTAAAACAACTAAAAAGCGTATTTGAGCTATTTTAAAATGTTAGAAAGGAAAGTTATGACTGAATATTTGTGGTTGATTTATGCGGTGTTAGCGGCAATTATGGCGGCATTGGTGAGTATATTCGGAAAAATGGGGCTTCAGGGAATTGACACGAACACGGCAACGGTTATCCGTTCGGTAATCATGTCCTTGTTTTTGATTATTGTCATGTCGGTTCAAAAAAATTACAGTCATATTGTAGGGATTATAACCAATAAAAAAGCGATTTTGTTTATTGTTTTAAGCGGGGTGGCAGGAGCTTTATCTTGGTTGTTTTATTTTGCGGCATTGAAATACGGAAAAGTTTCCCAAGTGGCTCCTGTCGATAAATTGAGTGTGGTTTTGGCGGCAATTCTTGCCGTTGTTTTTCTTAATGAGCATTTATCTTTGTTGGCGGTTGGAGGAATTGTTTTGATTACGGTAGGTGTGCTTTGTGTGGCTTTTGGGTAAAGTGGCACGAAAATTGCATATAAAACAGTAGAAAAATAATTTTTAGGATAAAAAAATGGCTTTAAGTATTTTTACACCTTCTGTTACGGGTATGGATGCCCAGTCTCAGGCAATGACTTCTGTCAGTACGAACATGGCGAATATGCGTACTGTCGGTTATAAATCCAATGAGACATTGTTTTATTCTTTGCTCGGTTCTAATCCGATTGTGAAAGGTAATTCGGCATGGGGACTTTCATCAACGAGAGTGGATATTGACGGAGTAGGGGCGTATGATCGGACGAATATCGGACGTCAGGGAATTATTGCCACAACCGGAAATTATTTTGATGCGGCACTTAATCAGTCTAATGCCTTTTTTACGCTTAAAGATGCCGGTGGAGATTTGTATTATACCAGAGCCGGAAGTTTTTCTACGGTTACGCAAAACGAACAAACATTTTTAATCGGAAACAACGGGTTCAGGGTGCAGGGATTTCCGGCTGTTGATGGTGGCGGGTTTTCTGCCGGCTTATCGGATATTGAACTGAAATATATTGAAAAAATTCCTTCAAAGCCAACCAGTATGGCTGAAATTATTGCTAATGTTCCTGCGGACGGGGTTGATTCCAGCTCTTATGGAATTACCATTTATGGACCGAATAATGATGGTCGGCCGATGACTATGACGTTTTATAAAGTGGAAGGAAAAGCCAATGCCTGGGATGTTTCTTTTGCTTTGGAAGACGGTACGGTTACTGGTGGCGGTGAAGTTCTGTTCAGTCCGAACGGTGAAGTTGTTTCTCCTAAAAATATGAATCTCTCTGTGGTTTGGGATGATGGAAGCACCAATTCTATTGATTTGGATATTTCAAATATGACACAATATGCGGGGAGCACCGGGATTACCAAAGTTTCTCAAGATGGTCGAGAAAGCGGAAATTTTGTTCGGGCTTTGATTGATGATTATGGTGTTGTTAAGGCTCAATACAGTAATGGAGAAACCCTGAATTATGCTAAACTTGCCATTGTCGGATTTACTTCTCCGGAAAATCTTACTCCGGTTAACGGGACGTTGTTTGAAGCAAATTCGGAAACAGGATCATCTTACTATGTTATCGGAGCGGATACCGTAAACAGTTCGGTAGTGGTTCCTGAATCTGTCGAAAATTCTAACGTGAATGTAGAGAAGGAGTTTTCGAATCTTATTGTTATTCAACGGGCATATTCTCTGAATTCCAGTGCTTTTACTACGGCAAATGAGATGACAAGTGTGGCAATTGATTTAAAATCATAAGATACCATATCACTTGTTGACAAAAACCACTAATTTTGTTTATATATTAGACATAAAAACAAAATTGGTGGTTTTGCTATGAAAAATAAAAACGTAATCTGCTACGAGAGTTATTTGAAAATGTTATCAGATGTGTCCAATCGTTTGTTGGATGCTTATGAGTGCCAAGACGGAGCATCGGCTAAGTATTGTCAGGGGTATAAAACATTGGCGATGGTTTATCCCGTGATGGCAAATTTGGCGGAAGAGCTTAATTTGACATATGGTGCGAAAATTTATTTTGATGACAGGTCAGATATGGAGCTTACCGAAAAATCGGAGGCTTTTTATGGCCTTAGTCGGCAAATCGGCCAATTTTTGGACAATCGGAAAGAATTTCAAAATATTCCGGAATTGTATGATTTTTCATCGGGTAATATTGAGGAACAAATTCGTCAGGCCGCAGAGGCTTTGGAGAATCCGGAAAACGGATTAAATGAAGAAAAATGTCGGTATTGGCTCAGAAATTCTTTGGTTTTATCTCCCTCACTTTTGAAAGCTTTACGGTTTTCCAGAGTTGAAAAACTGTTTAATGATATTGATAACCAGAATATCGGTGATAAGATTGCCGAATCTCTTAAAAATAAGGGGATTGCAATACAGGAAAGTCAAATTGATGATATTTTCAGTATTTTATATGATGTGGGAGAAGATATTTCCAATTCCCGTAAATCGATTGATAAACATCGTGTTGTTTTGGATATGGTGGCAAAAATAAAAACTGAATGCCAGTTAAGGGAAGATGAAAAGGATTTGGTAGAACCTGTTGTTCAGAATATTGATGGTTTTGTTTCCCTCGTTAAAAAGGCTCAAGATTCCGTTCAGAAAATAAGTGCTCCGTTCAGAGCCATTAATTTGACAATCCAATCGCTTCCAAAAGGACCGGACAATAAAAGTGTTCGTCGTCTTATTTATCGGGATAGTATAAAAAACAACGGATTTGCCGTCCCTCAAGTTTCTTCGGAGGAAGCATTATCGTGGGACAAGGCTGTTATATTTCCCGAATATCTTGAATCGTACAAAACGGATAATCGCTTCCAAAAAGTCAATAAAGAACTTCCTTTCTGGAAGAAATATGAATTGGCCGGCAAAGAGGCAAAAATTTCCCCGATGGAAGCTTATATGGAAACGGTGGTCAGGCAGTGGGTTGAATTGGTTTCCGAAGATTTTTATAAATTTAAAGATAATACGGATATCATTCGAGATGCTTTGTTTGAGCAAAATTCGGAAGATGAGGACGAATTGCTTTTGCCAAAGCAAAATATCTTGGTCGGAGAAATTCAAAAAGATACGTTGGCTTTTGCGAAAAAATTGTTGTCTCTCAGCAGAGCCAGTTCAAAATATGTGAAAGTGATTTTGAATACCTCCGGCGTGTCTGATAAAGATTTGGAACAAATTTCAGAATATGGGGCATGGACATCCAATGATCTTAAAGCTATTGAGCTGGTCATTAATTCAGTCAGTGATAATTTTGAGGATAAAGGGTATTGGTTTGATAAAGATGGTGAAGACAATCATCCGGATATGTTGGATGCGATTATAGCTTTGCCGCACAGCGTTGAGAAAAGAGAAATGTTGTCGGTAATTAAGGACGCTTTTGACAGAGTTTCTGATGATGCTTTTGAAGAACAGGAGGCTCTTCGTTTGGTTGCCGCGGGTTATGTGGAAATTGAGCATGAAAATATTCGCGAAAATTTGGATGATTTTCTTACTTGCGGAGCTGAAGGATATCCTGATTTAAAAAATGTTGATTTAAATAATCTGGCAGAGGAAATAGATGAAGGGGTTACTTCAAACTATATTTTACCGTTGTATCATCGTGAAGATAAGTGTGATCAGGCTTTGGAACTTACTTTAATGCAGCTTCCGGGATATGAGTTCTATTCTCCGGAGACAAAGAAATTTATTTCTTCTCTGGTCAGATACCATGCTAAAGAATTGACTTTGCATCATCGACACTTGATTGCGGAAGATGATTACTCTCCGTCGATTATCAGGAAAACAGCTGCTTATTATGAAAGTTTGGATCGGTTTGGGGTTGTGGAGCGAAATTTAGATAAAATTAATGATGCATTAGATGTTGAAAACGGTATTTATGCACAATATCAGGCTTTTTGTCAGGAGAAGGAAATCTTTAATGTTTCCGATGATTTGGTGTTAAAGATGTTGGCTCGTGCGAAATTCTGCAATAATTAATTGTTGATTGCCGGAGTATTTAAAAGTTCCATTAAAAAACCCCGCTTTAAGCAGGGGTTTTTTAATGGTGCTCGGGGACGGGATTTACCGGTTTGATTTGTAACGCCGGAATCTCTCACTATCATTCATTTTCCGCCTAACAAATCTACACCTTTCGTCAGAAAATGCATTTTAAAAGCATTTTCTATCCTCAAGCCACCGACACGTCGTATCGACGTTTCCAATCTATCTCAAAGACCATTAAAAAACCCCGCTTAATGCGGGGTTTTTTAATGGTGCTCGGGGAC
>CAZFRT010000097.1:0-5748 GCA_964521455.1 uncultured Azospirillum sp. | reverse complement strand
AAAATGAGACTGGCCGGAATATCATCATAATCAATATGAGTAACCTGATCCAAATCTTTATCGTTGTAAACGATGTAATTTCCGTCGCCGACAATCAAAACATTTGTCGGAGCGGCATATTCCATACGGATTTTGTTTGGCTTTGTAATAAACAATCGACCTTCGGTTGTGTTTCCGTTACTTGCTGTTTGAACAAAGTCAGCTTCAAGAGTTTTAATATTATTGAGATAATCTTCAATAGCTTTCAAATCTGTTGCTGTTTGGGCTTGTGTGTTAAAGCTCCAGAAACAACCTATCAACGCAAAAAATACTGCTACTTTTTTCATATCAAACCTTTTTGTAAATCTTATTTTTCAAATAATATAATCCATATAAACAAATAGTCTAACAAAAAAATTCCCCGTTGAATGGTTATCAACGGAGAATTTCTCTAAATGGGGTGCAGACTATTTAGAACCGCAGCCGCAACCGCAACCTGATTTTTTGGTTGAGTTTTCAGAGTTTGTCTTCTCATCAGAAGCCTGTTTAGAAGATTTATTGATACTGCAAGACATTTTTATTACTCCTTAAAATTTATGACTAAGTACATTAAATAATTTAAGAATAAATATGCCTAAAACAAGTTTTATAGATAAAATTGTTATTTAACAAAAAAATCAGCGAGTATTGCGAGCCTTGAACACGCCGTTTTCAAATCCTTGAATGTCGGTATTTTCATCGGCATCAGCCAAACGCTTAAGAGCATAGGCAACATATTCTTTTTCGCGTTCAATGCCGATAAAGTGTCGTTTTAGTTTTTTTGCCGTAACCGCAGTTGTTCCGGAACCGAGGAACGGGTCAAAAACCACATCTCCTTCATCACTGGAAGCGAGGATTAATTTGGCAACAAGCTTTTCCGGCTTTTGTGTCGGATGCGGTGTGTTTTCGGGCATGGACCAAAATGGGATGGAAATGTCCGTCCAAATGTTTGACGGTGAGGTCAGGCGATATTTTTCAGAGCCTTCGCCTTTCCAATCTTTCGGGTTTCCTTTTTCATCCCGATAAGGAGCGATTACCGGACGTTGCACCTTTACGGCTTCAAGATTAAATTTATATTGCGAAGATTTTGTAAAAAACCAGATGTCTTCCAAGCAGTTTTTCCAATTGTTCAACGCTCCGCGACCCTTTTCACGCTCCCAAGATATTCTGTTTTGCAACAAAAAATACTTTCCGGCAATTTCAGGGATGGCGATGGATGTTTTCCAATCTGAGCAAATGTAAACGGAACCGTTTTCTTTTAACAATCTTGGAAGTTTGGAAAGCCAAGAATCCAGCCATTTTTTATATTTCTCCCATCCCATTTCTTTGAAGGTGGTGGAGGCAAAATTTTTGGTAAGATTATACGGCGGATCAACAACAATCAGATCGACACTGTTTTCCGGAAGTAAATCGAGAGCCTTAAAAGCATCCTGATAAATAACTTTATCAAGAACCTCTTCGATCGAAGCCTCATTTTTAAGTTTAACAGCTTGTTTGACATAAGTGCTGATTTCGGAGGCATTCAGCTCAAGGGTTTTATTTCTCGGAGCTTTCTTTTTCATATTATCTACGGATTAATCTTCGCCAAATTTGCTGTTAACGAGGTTTGTTAATGCGTCTAGAGCTTCTTTTGCCTGATTTCCGGTGGCTGTAACCTCAATGGTTGTTCCTTTGGCGGCAGCCAACATCATCAAGCCCATAATGGAGCAACCGCTGACTTTCTGTCCGATTCTTTCAACCGTAACTTCAGCGTCCATATCTTCGATTGTTTTAACAAATGCTGCGGCAGCACGGGCGTGTAATCCCTTTTTGTTTTGAATTTCCAGAGTTGCAGAAAAATTATTGTCTGTCATCATTACATCCCCAACAATTGTGAAGCGATATTAATATACTTTTTGCCGGCTTCCTGAGCTCCTTCGACAGTTTCCTTAAGATTTTTTTCTTTTCTCAAAGAGGCGATTTTAATAAGCATCGGCAGATTAATTCCGGCAATAATTTCAACTTTTGCCTGATCCATGATGGAAATAGCCAAGTTGGAAGGTGTTCCGCCGAACATATCAGTTAACAAGATGGTTCCGCTTCCGTTGTCAACATCTTTTACTTTTTTAAGAATTTCTGCTCTGCGGACTTCCATGTCATCTTCCGGACCGATACACACTGCGGCAATTTGTTCCTGTTTGCCGACAACATGTTGCATTGCCGAAATAAATTCCAAAGCTAAATTGCCATGGGTAACCAAGACCAACCCTATCATTTTGTTTTATTCCTTTATATGATTATTGTTTACTTCCGCTGACCCAAGTCTTAACGGCACCGAAGCTTTTTAAAACATCTTCACGGCTTTTGGCTTTTACCAATTCGTCGGCTCTGGTCTGACGACCTTCAAAAACGATTTCTTCAACATTTTCTACCGGAACACCGTAAACACGTTCAACCATTTTGCCTTTTAATTCGACAATCATGACAAATTCGGCTTCAGCCAGAGGGCCTTTGGTTTCCTCGTCAATATTATCCAAACGCACGGCGAGACGCTCATCTCTTTTCAGGAGAGCGGTTTTTTTGCCGTCAAACTCCAAAACCGGAACTTTCGGAGCTCCGTCGCGAGCATCGATGAAAATGGCTAACTCACCATATTTGTTTTCGATGATTTCATAGAAATCCTGTTTTTCAATTAAAGTATAATATTGTGTTTCCATTATTTTATCCAGTAAAGGGTTAACAAACAAATCTTAATGTCATCCTATTATAATAAAGGCAAACTGTCAATTTTGAGTTAATAATCCGGCGAACAATTTCTTGTTATTTTTGAGGAATATGATATAAAAAAGAAAATTTAAGTTTTATGTGAGTTTAATTGTATTATTTAACTAAAGCAAAAAGGTATGAAACAATTATTATTAAAATGGATTCAAAAGCTCTTTAAGAAAGAGACGTTTCCGTATTCGGTATTGTACCTGGAAAATGGAAAAGTGATAAAATCAAAGGAGTTCAGACATTCAAAAAAGATTGTCGGTATCTGCCTGACAAATGAGATAATCTATCATCCTCTTTCCAAAGACAATTCCTATTGCAGCAACAGAGAAGGTTTTTATAGCAGTAAATACTATGGAACCTGGGATGAGGCCATAGCCTTTTTTTCCAAGATTGAAGTGCCCGGATACAAGGTTGTCGCCGCTCCGATGGATGTTTTGGTAAGTATTTTGGATGACTATCGGAATATCAATCCTTTTCTTGCAAAACTCGGAATGGAACCTTTGCATGAAGATTGGTATTACTGGTCGGGAACAACTTCAGATAATGAGAAATATGCTTGGGATTACTGCAATGACAGAACCGGAAGAGGACAAAATGAATATGCAAAAAGTGCATATCTGAAAACGGAAAAGAACCATTTCTTGGGGATATTAATTCCTGAATGAAATAAAAAAGCTTAAAAGAGTCGTCTTTAATCCCAAAGACGGCTTTTGCTTTTTAAAAAATCTGATTGTTCCGGACTTCCAGAAACTGAGCATTGTCCCGCAGTGAAGAAAACAATTCCGCATCGGTTGATGTTATCCAAGCCTGTACGTTTAAATCTCGTATTTTTTCAAGCAAAGCTTCCCTTTTTATATCGTCCAGATGAGCGACAACTTCATCCAAAAGCAAAACCGGAGCAAATCCTTTATCTAAGGTCTGGCATTTTGTTTGTGCCAAAATAATGCTGATAAGCAGAGATTTTTGTTCTCCGGTAGAGCATAAATCTGCCGGCATCCTCTTTTTCTTGTAATAAACTTTAAAATCTGTCCGGTTTACTCCATCCACATTGTCGTTATAAATAATATTTCTTCTTTGAGAGAAAAGTTTGTTGCGATAAAAATCTTCAACCTCAACGGCCGGTTTTTCATCCAGCATTTTTTCAATTGTACCGTCAAGCTCCAAAATAACATTTGGAAAAGTGTCGTCGGGCTCCGCTTCAATAAAATTATTCAGCTTAGCGATTTGTTCTCTTCTTGCCGCAGCAATAGCCACCCCGAGAGCGGCCATATTGTCTTCAAGAGAAAAAAGCCAGTTGTTATCCGAAGTTCCTGCTTTCAAAAGTTGATACCATTCTTTGTAATAATGTTCAAATGTCGCTGTTCTTTTGGCGTGTTCAACATCAAAAGCATATACCAACCGGTCCAGAAAACTTCTTCTCGGTTGAGAACCTCCTCTAAACAAACGATCCATTTGCGGAGTCAGCCAAATGGCAGAGATATACCGCCCTAATTCGGATTGCGAAGAAATTTTATTACCATCGATTTTAACGATTCGTCGATCAAAACTGCGAATATCATCCTCTTCGGTTTCTCGGGTGGATTTTTCAACTGCGGTGCCGATTTCAACTTCTTCTCCGCTTTTTTGGATGATAGCGGAAACAGCCCAATTGGCATTGCTGATTTCTGTTGGAGAATATTCATCGGGAACGATCGCCGGTGTGATTCGCTTTATGTCTGCCAAGCGAGCTCCGCGGATTCCTCTCCCCGGTGTTAAAAAAGAGATGGCTTCAAGAATATTTGTCTTACCGGAACCGTTTTCTCCGGTAATGATGATTGGCGATAAATCTGCATTAATCCTCAAAAACGCATAGTTTCTGAAGTCAGTTAAAGTCAGGCGAGTAACACCTGACTTTTCTTGAGTAGCTGCATATAATTTGTTTGCCAGATTCGTCAATATTATACTCTCATCGGCATCAATACATAAATTGCACTGGCATCGGAAGTGTCATGAATAACGGACGGAGATGAACCGTCGGCAAAACTGATTCTGACACTGTCACCTTTTATTTCATTGAGAATATCGAGCAAGTAGCGGAAGTTGTAACCGATTTCCAACGATTCGCTATCGTATTTTGCTTCAATTTCTTCCTGAGCGGAACCCAAATCCGGACTGGACGTTGTAATGGTAACGTGGTTTGGAGCCGTAATCATTTTAATAGCACGAGTTCTTTCAGCCACAACGGATACACGGTCAACGGCGGAAGACAATTCTTTTACGCCGAGTTCCAGATTCTTGTCATTGTCTGTCGGAATAACTCGTTCATAGTCCGGATAAGTTCCGTCAATTAATTTAGATGTTAAAGTAACATCTTCCATTGTAAATCTGATTTTGTTTTCAGATAATGCAACCCGAACAACATCGTTGTTGGCATCATCCAAAAGCTTTCTGACTTCAGCAACGGTTTTGCGAGGAACAATAACGCCAACCATGTTTTCAGCACCTTTCGGTAACGGAGATTCAACACAAGCCAAGCGGTGTCCGTCAGTAGCAACAACACGTAAAACTTTTGCTTCCCCTTCGTTTTTTGCATGGATATACAAGCCGTTCAGATAGTATCTGGTTTCTTCGGTAGAAACAGCAAATTTTGTTCGGTCGATAACGTCTTTTAATTCATCTTTGGACATTTCAAAATTTGTCGGCAGCTTATCACCGGAAATAACCGGAAAATCTTCAACTCCAATGCAGGAAAGGGAGAATTTTGACCGGCCGGAAGCAATTGTCAATTGACCTTTTTCATCAGGAAAAGTCAATTCCACGTCAGAACCGTCGGATAACTTTCTGACAATGTCATAAAGCATGTGAGCCGGAGCAGTTGTTGCACCAACTTCGGTAATCTTTGCATCAACAATTTCGGTAATTTCGGTATCCATATCGGTTGCCTTAAAGCTGATACCGTCTCCCATAGCCTCAATCCGAACATTAGACAATACCGGA
>CAZFRT010000096.1:0-5844 GCA_964521455.1 uncultured Azospirillum sp. | reverse complement strand
CCCTCGCAAAGCTAAGAGAAGTTTCGAACTCGCTGAAAGGCTTGGAAAATAAAGAAAAACGGCAGGTTTTTATACCTACCGTTTGTATTGGTGATATTCGCAACAAGTTGCAACAACGGGATTGGCTAATTCGTCGCAAGCTCCTCATCTACGCCGTCCTTCACTCTGTTCAGTCTCGAACTCTACTCGTTCGATATCTCAAGGGAGGCATACCACTAAAAAAGCCCTCACAAGGAGGGCTTTTTTAGTGGTGATCCCAACGAGATTCGAACTCGTATCGCCACCGTGAAAGGGTGGTGTCCTAACCATTAGACGATGGGACCATTTGTTAAAACAATGGCATATATATATGGTATTTTTATTTCGGTCAAGCAAAAAATTACGAAAATTATATTTTTTTCTTTTTCTCCTGAAAAAATAATGCTAAATCTAGCGAAAACACAAAGGATATTGGAATGCACGATATTTGGAATCCTTGGCACGGATGCATCAAAAAAAGCGAAGGGTGTCGCAATTGTTATATGTATTTTCTGGATAAGCAAAGAAATCAGGACGGGAGTCTTATTTATAAGGTCAAAAGCAATTTTGATTATCCTTTACAGAAGAACAAAGACGGAAGCTTTAAGATTGTAAGCGGGGAGCAACTGCGAGTTTGCATGACCTCTGATTTCTTTTTGGCAGAGGCGGATGCGTGGCGTTCTGAGGCTTGGGAGATAATTAAGCAAAGGAAAGATGTGGTATTTTTTTTGCTTACAAAGCGTCCGGAGCGAGTGGAAGAGTGTCTTCCTCAAGATTGGGATGAGGGCTGGGAAAATGTCTTTTTTAATGTCAGTTGTGAAAATCAGGCGATGGCGGATGAGCGAATACCGATTATGTTGAACCTGCCGTTCAAGCACAAGGGGATTATGGCGGCTCCGTTCATCGGTTCGCTCAGTATTAAGGAATATTTGCCGAGCGGACAGATAGAGCAAGTTATTGCCGGCGGAGAAAATTATGCCGGCTCCCGACCGTTGCATTATGAATGGGTCAAAAATTTATATGAGGAATGTGTGTCGGCGAATGTTCGTTTTTGTTTTATAGAAACCGGAACATATTTTGTTAAGGATGGAAAAACTTATCATCTTCCGAGCAAACGCCTTCAAAGTGAAATGGCATGGAAGTCCGGTTTACAATTTGCGGGCAAGGAACTCAACTTTAAATTGCTTACACCTCAACAAAATGATTTGTTTGCGGAAGGACAATGGTATCAAAAAGTCTGGAAAGAACAATGCGATACCTGCGGTTGTCGGCTGATATGCAATGGTTGCTCACACTGCGGACAATGTGAGAAAGATAAACGTTAAAATAAACCGGAAATAACCCCGTTTTTATCAACGTCGATTTTCTCTGCTGCGGGAACTTTCGGCAACCCCGGCATAGTCATAATTTTTCCGGCTAGGGCGACAACAAATCCGGCACCGGCGGACAAACGCACATCTCTTACAGTCAAGGTATGTCCTTGCGGGGCTCCCAGAAGAGAGGCGTCGCCGGAGATGGAATTTTGTGTTTTGGCAATACAAACCGGAACATTCCCATATCCCTTCTGCTCAAATTCTGCCAACTTGTCTGAAGCAATATCCGAAAACACCACTTCTTTTGCTCGATAGATTTCTTTGGCGATGGTTTCTATTTTTTGCTTTAACGGTAGAGAATAATCATATAAAGGACGATACTCGGAAGGTGTTTCCGCCGATCTGAGAACAGCGGAGGCAAGTTCTTCGGCACCTTTACCGCCGTTTGCCCAAGCGGAAACCACAATCGCCTCAGCTCCTTGTTCTTTGCACAAGTCTTGAAGAAGCTTAAGTTCGGCTTGACTGTCGGTGGAAAATTGATTGATTGCGACCACAACCGGTAACTTGAATTTTTTCAAGTTTTGCAGATGGACTTGCAAGTTGGCAAAACCACGTTTAAGAGCTTTGGTGTCTTCCGTGCTGAGAGCGTCTTTAGGTAGTCCGCCGTGCATTTTTAATGCTCTGATGGTGGCAACAAGAACAACGACGGAAGGTTTAAGTCCGGCGGTCGAACATTTAATGTCCAAAAACTTTTCCGCTCCCAAATCCGCACCGAAACCGGCTTCCGTAACCACATAATCAGCCAAACGCAAAGCGGTTTTAGTGGCAATAACGCTGTTGCACCCGTGAGCGATGTTGGCAAAAGGTCCGCCGTGTACTAAAACTGGCGTTTTTTCCAAAGTCTGAACCAAATTAGGCTTAATGGCATCTTTTAACAGAGCGGTCATGGCACCTTGGGCATTCAGTTGTCCGGCGGTGATGTAATCTCCTTTAGAATTTTTGCCGATAACAATTCGCGATAAACGTTGCTTAAGGTCTTCTATATCTTCGGCAAGGCAAAAAATCGCCATAATTTCGCTGGCAACGCTGATATCAAAATGATCCTGTCTGGGTGTTCCGTTGATGTCTCCCCCTTGTGCAATAGTAATATCTCTGAGAGCTCGATCGTTCAAATCTAAACAACGGTGCCAAGAAATACTTGATGGGTCAATATCCAGAGTGTTACCATGCTTGATGTGATTGTCAATCATTGCGGAGAGCAAATTATTGGCAGCCGTAATGGCATGAATATCACCGGTAAAATGCAGATTGATTTCCTCCATTGGCACAATTTGAGCATAGCCGCCGCCGGTTGCTCCGCCTTTGATGCCGAAACACGGTCCCAAAGACGGCTCGCGGAGTGCCGCCAACACGTTTTTGTTCAAGCGTTTCAGAGCATCGGTCAAGCCGATGGAAATGGTGGATTTTCCTTCTCCGGCCGGAGTTGGGGTAACAGCGGTAACCAAAACCAATTTGCCCTTCATTGGGAGAGCAGATAATTCTTTGAGTTTTTCAAAAGAGATTTTGGCTTTATATTTTCCGTATAATTCCAAATCATCTTCACTAAGCCCGATACTTTTTCCGATAGCGGTAATTTTTTCAGGGATGTTGTTTTGAGAAATCTGAATATCGGAAAGCATGCTCATACCTCGCAGTAAATTGAAAAACTGCTGTTATTATATTCATTATTTTGCGTAAAGAAAGATAAATCTTTTTCGGCTCTTGACAAACTTGATTATCAGGCTAAATTAAATGTGTTGTTCATCTCTGATGAATTTTAGTAAGGATAACAAATGTCTGTAAACGAGGTTAAATTTTCTGTTTTTTTTTGGTGGCACAGCTAGTGCCATATTTCCTCGTATCTAAAATTACATCATTTTAAAACTGTCTGTTTTATTTAATCAAAAATTTCTGAAAATGGAGATGAATAATGTCTTTTGAATATTCAATAGAAAATTGCGGTCGTGTTAAAATGGCCGGTGGAACTTTTCAAACTTATTATGATTTAGCCGCTCCGATTTATGGAGTGGAAAATCCTGACACCGCTAAAATTATTGAAACACACAATAATTTCCGAAACCTTCGTAAGCAACCGCCGTTTGATTTGCTTTTGGCCTTTTTTCCCGATGATTATAAAAACATCCAATATCGCTTGAGAGGGGCGGGAGCGTATCGTCATCTGCGAATGGATCAGGGACCGGGCGGAAATTTTACCCGTTTTGATGTGGGCAGCACAGAAAAATTGCATTTTGATATTGCCAAAGAAAAAGGGTTTGCTATGCCGGAAGCTTTGATAAGCGAACAAATGGAACATTTCGGCAGCCCGCAGATTAAGGAACTGGCCGCCAAATTGCAGGATAGTTTTGAACGCAACGATTATAAAAAAACGGCGGCATTGGTGAATAAATTCACACTTCTGGCAGAAAGGGAAGGATTTAAACTGCATACCGGAGAAAATGTCGGCAGCAAAAGCGGTTTCTTTTTCATTCGTCCGGCAGAAACAAATACGTCGGCTCGCTTTCCTGTGGAAAAGCTTCCGCAGCTAAGGGCTAAAATTGATGAAGCTGTCAATAAAACCTTTTCCTTGGCGGAATATGCAAAAGAAGAAATCAGAGCCGGAAGAGAATTTTCTGCTGCAGTCAAACAGGCAGAACGTCGGTATGAGGAGCAGGGCGGCTGCCGTTATAGCGGGGAAGGGCTTTTGTATTTTCAGCCGGACTGTTTTGTTGATAATCAGGGAAATATTGAAGTGGAAAAAATCAACATGCCGGATGTCGGAATGTTTTTGACCATGTTGAATCGTCCGCAGAACGAATGCTTGCAGAAAGTGGCGGATGCAAACCAGAGTTTGAAAGATCGCTTAAAACAAACGGCGGCAAGATTTTTGATTAAAGATGAAATTACGCTGATTACCAGAGACGAAGTTGTTGAGCAGCGTTCTGATACTTTGGAAATTTTAGAAATTAAAGCCCTGACTTCGCTTTTAAAAAGTATCGGTAAAGAGGTAAAAGTCAAAAAACTTTCCGAGTATGAGAATATCAGAAACAACAGCGAAATTTTATTGCTGAATGTCGATAATAAACATAAAGATTTTGCTCCGTTTGCAGAAAATGTTATTAGGAAAGATATTCGCTGTTATCCGGACCCGATGGTTTATTATTTCAAAGAGCGGGCAAGCACACTGCAAACCATGCGTATTCCGCATAAATATATGGAACAGTTTATGCAGTTGATAAAACCTAAGGAGATAACGGCCAGAAACGCGGAAAATATTTATAATCGCCTGCAATATGTGATGAAACGCTTTGATATGAACGAGGATATTGTCTATGCCAATATCAGCGGGTATCGAATGCCGGTTCCTGTTTTCAAATATTCTCTTCATAGTTTCGGGCAGATTTATAAAGCCTGTGAAAAGACAATGATGCAAAATCCGGAAATTTCGTTGTCAAAAGTTCCTGTTCATCAGGATAATGCTGTCTTTTTTGGCAATGGAAAACCAAGATTATCGGCATTTCGGTTTATGTGTTGTAAGGAGCGTTAAAATGAAATTGTATGAAGAATTGGCGGAAGATAATGTTTTGGAAAGAGTTTTTAATATACTGTCCGACACAAAGGTTGCCCTATTTGTTTCCAAACAGGAAGATGAAAAAGATAATGTTCAGCCTAATGAGGAATATTTCAGACTATTGCAAAAACTCCAAGAAAAAGGCGTGATAATAACCCGTTATTATTTTGGAAGCAAACAAGGGTTTGAACAAGAAAAAACGGATAATCCAAAGGTGAATAATATCTATGGGGGGAGGAGAGATGAGTATCAACGCTTGATAATTTCCGATGAAAAACGCTCTATGAGCAAAATCGGCAGACAATTTGTTTATAGTGAAAATCCGCTATGGATAGAAATGTTAAAGAATTATTTGCAAGAAGAAAGGGTTTCGGAATAATCCGAAACCCTTTGCTTTTGCGTTTTGTTTTTCTCTTTGAACCAATTAGCCGAGAAGCTGTTTTTTCACCTCGCGGCGGCGGAAGACGTTCTTGAGTCCGTTGAGACCGATTCTTTTGAAGAAATCATTCCAGTCGACATCTTTCTGATTTTCCTTGAAGAACTGGGCGTGTTTGGCATATCGCTCAGGTGTTGCAAAGTGATCGTAGAGGAGTCGGAAAGGAATTTCCTCTTTGGCAGTTTTCCAAGCCCAGTCGTACATCGTTTTTCCGTCGATTTCTCCGGTCATGTACCCGAGTTCACAACCGTCCGGTGTCAGATGATCCAGAAGTCCGAACACGATTTTAGTTATATGGTTGCAGGTTTCTTCAATATTGAAGCAAAGCCTGCCCTGGGCAGTCAGGAACTTCCAGCAGTCTTTCGACATAATGCCATACTGGTCGTAGGCTGCGGAATACTTCTGATTGTTCTTCCTCAGAGCAGCTCGAACCGGTGTTGCTTCCTGTAAGACCGCACCGCAGGAGAGAC
>CAZFRT010000095.1:0-5915 GCA_964521455.1 uncultured Azospirillum sp. | reverse complement strand
GATGTCTGCCCAGATAGAGAGGTTTTGCGTGTCACTTACCGTTGGAACAAAGTTAAAAAAAGGTCCTGCAAAAATACCAGCCAACAAATAACCAAGTACAGTCGGTTGTTTAAGTTTTTTAAATACCAGTGTGGTTATTCCGGCATAGATTGTAATTAATGTCAGGTCAATAATCAGCGTATGAATAGAGTGCATTACTTTGTGTCCGTCTTATGGTTAGAATCTTAAAACGCTTAAATTTAACAGAGAAAATATTAATTTTTTTAAAATAAAAAAAGAAAAATCAGGCCATGTTTAATGTTTGGCTGGCTCGGGCAATGTTTACCGTTAATTGTTTGACTTCTTCATTCATGCCGACATTCTCAAAAATGTATAAGGCATCGTGAAAATATTCCAAAGATTCTTCCAAAAGGACTTTATTGTAATTACCTTTGCCCAAACGGTAATAAATCTCGCCGATGTGGCTTTGAATTTTTGCCCAAGCCAGCGGATCTCGCCTTTCTGTAATGATTTTTTGTTGGTTTTTATAGCAAGTTACAGCCAGTTCGGAAATATCTTCACTTTTACTGAAATTGCCGAGCAATGAGAGAAAATGACCTAAATCACCCTGAATAGAAGCCCAAAATTCAGGAAACAGGGCATAGGTGTAAATTTTTTCGGCTTCCCTTAGTTGGAATACAGCATCCCGAAGAGCCTGAATATCTTCTTTTTGTCGCCAGTAGTTGAAGTATAATCGAGCCAGTTTATAAGAGATTTGTCCGTAGTCATAAGGATAGTTGTATTTACTCAGGTATTTTTGGGCGTAACGGTAATATTCAATGGCTCCACGGAAGTAGTTTGATGGTTTTTTTTCCATATGTTCGGCCGCGGAATCATATAGTTGTCCGAGGTGGTTGTAGATACAGCCAAGGTGGATTTGATTGGTTATCAGGTCTTGGTGTTTTATGGCTGTGTCAAACAAATTTTTTACGATTTTAAAATCTTTGTTATCGCTGTTTTCGTACGCGTAGCTCAAGTATATAATGCCCAAAAAGTTCATGATATACGGCATGTATTCTATAGATAAGGTTTTTGCGGAGTTGTCTTTTGACAGTTTATCAATAATTTTTTTCAGAAGATATTTTTTATAAATTTTTGTTTCTTTGCTGTTGGTGTTTACGGCACTGATAACGGCTCCGTAAATCAGTTCACTTACTGCGTCGGGGAAATTTCCCTGATCTTGGGTCAGGTGTGCAGGGATATAGAGACTGTCCATCAGTGAGACAAACGCGAAATCTTCATTCTCGTATTGTTTTGCGGTTTGGAAGTTAAGGCGGATTTTATTTCCGTCTCTATATCCCCAAATCAGGACATCCGCTCCGCTTTTATCCAGAATATCTTGTCCTTTGTCTATTAAATCGAAAAGGGTGCGGCTTTCCAGATTTAAGAAAGTTTTGGAAAAAGGTTCGTCAAAATAAGAAACTGCCAATCCGTTTTTTTTGTTCAGCATTCTGGCTACGGTTTCTCCTGAACTGCTTTCAACGTTGTCGCTGAATTCAATAACAACGATTTTGAATTTTGGACGATGTAATTCATCCTGAACGGAAAATTTTTCAGGTGATGATTTTCCGTTTTTGATGAAATTTGTTTTTATCCAGTCCAGAAGTTCCATATTTGTTTATTTGTCCTGTTTATGGTGTAGGTTAATATCGTTGACGTTATCTTTTATATCTCTGACGAAATTTGTGTTTATTTCCGTTATGCTGGTAGTTCTTTCCTGCCAATTTTTGATTTTGCTGTTGAACCATAATGCCAAGATAAAAGATATTATAGGCAAAGAGTAGGAGTTGGGAGCATAAATTTGAAATGTTCCCAAAATCAGTAATAAAGCTTCCAATTTTGCGGTTGCGTTACAGACAAAGTTTGGAGCCAGTCCGGAAATGTTAGCTTGATAGTAGTTCATGTTAGACATAATATTTTTATATTGCGGACGCATGGTTAATTTGAGAGCCGTAGCCCATATTATTTCGGTAAGGAAAAACAGGTTGAAGATAAGATTGCAAGAGGCGGCTTTTTCAACAGAGGATTGCATAATCAACCAAGCTACAATGAATCCCAAAGCAGAGGCTGCTCCTTGTTTTAAAACGATGCGGGCGGGATACCAACTGAAAGCCATAAAGGCCGCGGATACACCAACTAAAGAAAGAGCGTAGTTTCCAAGCAGGAGAGGAGCTCCTCCTAACAGGGAAATAAAGAAAATTCCGGCTCCGGCGGTCATTGTCTGCAAACTCAATATTCCGTCAATGCCGTTTATGTATTTATAGGAAAAGCTGAACAAAAACCACAGTAAGATAACAATGCTACGATCTAAGATAAGCGGTAAATTTCCTTCGAATAAAAGAAAATCTTTCGGGAGCAAAAGGGAACATCCGATTGCGGCTGACAGAATAATCAAAGGCGTGTATTTTTTACTTTTTTTGAAAAGAGATCCCAGATAAATCATTCCGGCAGAAAGGAAACCTGCCAACAAAGACCAGTAGTTCGGCTGATAAATGAAGTCAAAAAATTGTCGGTTGCTAAAAAACAGAACAGTAAAGGAAATGAAGAGGATGACATACAGAGGGAGAAAACTGTCCTTGGCCACTGTAGAAGACGATTCAAAATCGGAAATATGTTTGGAATAGGTATTTAACCAAAAAAATCCGACTGAGAAGGTTAGGATAAAGGACGCAAGGGTGATCAGATATTTTATTTCCATGGTATTTTCCTCTGATTTTTATTATCTGACATTTTTATAATATGTTTTGAGGTTTTCTTCAATAAACATTCATCGGTTATGCTAAGATAATGTTATATAATTTATTCAAAATTTTGCGGATTTCGGTGTCAGGAAGTTTTTTCTTTTGTGAAATATCCAAAAAACAAGAGGAGAGCGAATCCAACTCACCTATTTTCCCGAGGCTGAATTCTGCTTGCAACGGATAAATATAGCCGCTTGGGGTGTTGTATAGTTTTTTTAAGATTTCTTCCTCATTAATTGAGGCGTTTTCTGTTTGGGCAATGGTGCATAATTCTTCTACTAACGGTTTTATATTATCTCGTAGAGATTTGTCTTTGATGATGAGGGCAAAGTTTTTGTTGAAATAAGCGGATAAAAGAGAGCCGACAGCGTAAGAAGTAAAATAATTCCAAAAAGCAAATGTTTCATCAGCTTCCGGAGAAAAGGGTATGCCTGCTGAAGAAAAAAGCTCATTAACAATTGGAAAACAGCTGTTTTTTTCATCAATACACAGCATGACGGATGGTTGTCTGCCTAATTGGGATAATTGTTGGTTTTCAAGGCTTAAGTAGCCGTCAAAAAAAGCTCTGAAAATGTTTTCGCTGAAAAGTCCGGTGAATAGGTTAAAATTTTGCAGAGGGGTAAAACATAAAACCGGGGCATCTCCGACATTTTTAGATGCTGCAGCGGCAAGTGCGGCTTTTATTTTGTGCGGAGAGGCTGTAATAATAACTGCTTCTGGTTTTTCCCTAATCATGAAAGACGTTTGGAAAACGTAGTGCTGTTTTTGTAAAGTACGTTCTTCTTTGAAAATAATGCCGTTGGTGCTGAGACTGGTGTTTTCCGAAGTCCCCGATATGATTATTACTTTTCTGGACGGAGAGAGTTTGAGGGCAAGATAGCATGCCAAGGCATTGTCGCCGATGATATAAACAGGATTGTGTTTTTCGGTTTTTGGTTCCGGGGCGTTTGAAGGAGAGCTTTCTGCCATTTTATTTTTAGGGTTAACTTTTTTGAAAAACATTTATACCTCTTTTTGCAATTTTGCGATGAAAAACGCGTCCATTCCGCCTTTGTCGGAAAGGTGAAACGGAAGTGTGCGGATGTATCCCTCCGGCGTTAAAACTTCTTCAAATCCAATGTTTTTTATCGGTAGAAGTTTGAAACTGTTGTTTTCTTTCAGAAACTCGGAAATTTGTTCCTCTCCTTCGGCCTTGGCAATGGAACAGGTGCAGTATAATAAAATTCCGTTAGTTTTTAATGCTTTTCCGGCTAAATGTAGAAATTGTTTTTGTAGGGCGGTTTGCCTTTGAATGTCTGCTAGGGTTTTAATATGAATAATTTCCGGATGACGACGTAAAGTTCCGGTGGCGGAACAAGGAGCGTCCAGCAAAATGATGTCATATGGTTCGGTATTGAATTCCTGAAGATATTCCACAGCGTCGGCACAGATTGTTTCTTCGGTTTGAAGATGCAGTCGATGTAGGTTTTCATTTAAGGTTTTCAATCGGTCGGCGGAGATGTCCAGAGCGGTAACTTTTGCTCCGGCATTGAGTAGCTGAGCGGTTTTGCCTCCCGGTGCAGCACATAAATCCAGAATTCTTTTGTTTGAAATATCGCCCAAAGCTTTGACCGCAAGAGAGGCTGCCGCATCCTGAACCCACCATTCTCCATCATTGTATCCGGCAAGTTCCGGAATTTTTGCATTGTCGTTTAAGCGAACGCTTCCGTTGGCAAGAACATTCCCTTTGAGTTTTTCCGCCCAAATTTCAGGGGAATGTTTGACGGTAATATCCAGAGGAGGCTCTTTTTGGGAGAATTGCTGGATTTTGGCGATGGTTTTCTTGCCATAGCCGGTATTGAGTATTTTAAAAAATTCAGAAGTAAAAAATTCTCCGATGTTGTCGGAAAGGATTTCGTTTTTATCTGCTGCAATTCTTCTTAAGACGGCATTTACAAATCCGGCAACAAATTTATCGGTTTGTTGTTTAACCAAATTAACGTAACTGTTAATAACCGCATAGTCGGGTGTATTTAAAAACAAGAGTTCCGAAATGCCTAAAAACAGAGCATAATTGGCATAAGCAACTTTAGAGGGAAGTTTTTTCTTGGCATATTTGTGTAATGTTTTTTTGATGAAAACAAGCCGTCGGAGCGTGGTAAGAATCAGCATATTAAGAAAAGCGTTTTCCTTATTTTCCAATGCAGAAGAGTTGCTTTTGGCTTCTTTAAAAAATTGCTTTTTTTCAAGGATGTTTTGTAAAATTTCTATGGCTGTTTTTCTGGTGTCCGACATTTGCATTTTCTCTTGTTTAGTTTGGCATATTGTAAGCGGATGTTTGTTTAATTACAAGTGAGAAAATACAGCATTGCTATTGCCATTTAGTTTAAATTATTATAATTTGCTCGTAGTTGATAATTTTTTTAGAAAGAGTTTTGATATATGAAAAAAACGCTGAGTATGGTTTTGGCCGTTTTGTTTTTGACATCGGCTTGTTCGTGGGTTCCTTCCTTATCGTGGTCTTCTCTTAATCCGTTTTCTTCTTTTGAGAAGGAAGAAAAGCAGGTTGAAGAGCCGGAGGTTAAAATCGGGGTTAATCCGTTTTTGTGGCGGGCAAGCTTGAAAAAATTGTCTTTTATGCCGTTGGCCGGTGTTGATTCTCAAACAGGTGTTTTAGTTACGGATTGGGCCGCCGTTAACGGTGTCAGCAATGAACAATTTAAAATTACGGTTAATATTCTTTCTAAAAATTTGCGGGCAGATTGCTTAAAAGTTTCCGTGTTCAAAAGAGTTTGGAGCAACGGAAAGTGGAACGATGAAGTTGCCGATCGTCGGTTGGCCGATGAAATTGAAAAGGCGATTTTAACCGAGGCTAAAGATATGTTTATAAAAGATGCGGAAGCAGAAAAGGAATAATAAAAAATGACTACAAACAATGCAAGATACAACGGCAAAGCTTCTTTTGACGAATGGAAAAAAGAGTGGGATTTGGAAGAACGCTATAATTTTCATAAAATTGAAGAAAAATGGCAGAGAATTTGGGAAGCTGAAAAAGCTTACAAAGTCGAGATAGATAAGAATAAAGAAAAGTTTTATGCTTTGGTTGAATTTCCGTATCCGTCCGGTGCTGGTTTGCATGTGGGACACCCTCGTTCT
>CAZFRT010000094.1:0-5928 GCA_964521455.1 uncultured Azospirillum sp. | reverse complement strand
AAGTTGCCGCTCGCTTTGCTTTGGATGCTATGCCGGGAAAACAAATGGCGATTGATGCGGATTTATCTTCCGGTTTGATTACGGAGGAAGAAGCCCGAGCCAGACGAGAAGACTTGGCCAAAGAAAGCTCTTTCTACGGAGCTATGGATGGTGCCTCCAAGTTTGTTCGCGGAGATGCGATTGCCGGCTTGATTATCACCTTTATTAATATTGTTGCCGGTATCATTATCGGTATGGTTCAAAATGATATGAGTTTTTCCGCCGCCGGAGAAACTTATACCCGTTTAACGGTTGGTGATGGCTTGGTTTCACAAGTTCCGGCTCTAATTATTTCCGTTGCTGCCGGTATATTGGTTTCCAAGGCCGGTATGACCGATTCGACGGATAAGGTTTTATTTGAACAGGTATCTAATTATCCTAAAGCTTTGGGAATGAGTGCGTTTATGGCATTAGCCCTGGGAATGTTGCCGGGAACGCCTGCAGTTCCGTTTGTGCTTTTGGCAGTATTGACGGGCGTAACCGCTTATTATCTGGACAAGCAACAGAAATTGGCTCAAGCCAAAGCTCAGGAAGTTATGGAGCAGGAGCAGAAACAAGGTAAGGCGGCAAAAGCGGCGGAAGAACCGATTGCCAATGCTTTGAGGATAGATTTGATTCGTCTGGAAATCGGTTACGGTTTGTTGCCGTTAATTAATGATGAAAGCAATCGCAAACTAACCGACCAGATTAAGGCTCTGCGGCGAGCATTAGCGTCTGATTTAGGTTTTGTCATGCCGTCTATCCGTATTCAGGATAATATGCAGTTGGAAGCTAATGAGTATAATATTTATATTAAGGAAGTTAAATCCGGCAGAGGCGAACTTCGTCCAACCCAATTACTGGTAATGGATCCTCGTGGTGAACCGATTTCTCTTCCGGGAGAAAAGACCACTGAACCGACCTTTGGTTTGAAAGCAATGTGGGTAGATCCGTCTTATCGTGAAGAAGCAATGTTCAGAGGATATACGGTGGTTGATCCGGCAACAGTGGTAACCACGCATATTACCGAATTGGTTAAAGATAATATGCCGGAATTGTTGTCTTATGCCGAGACGCAAAAGCTTCTTGATGAAATGGATAAAGAACACCAGAAACTCATCAAAGAACTTATTCCGAGCAAAGTCAGCCTCGGAGCTGTCCAAAGAATTTTGCAAAATCTGTTGCAAGAGCGGGTATCTATCCGCGATTTACCGTCTATTCTGGAGGGAATATCTGAAGCTGTCAGTTCAACCCGCAGTTTGATGATGATTACCGAACATGTTCGTGCCAGATTGGCCCGTCAACTTTCCAATGCTTATGCCAACGAACTGGGAATTATTCCGTTGGTAACGCTTTCTCCGGAGTGGGAGCACGCCTTTGCGGAATCCATTATCGGCGAAGGGGACGACCGCCAGTTGGCAATGGCTCCGACGGCTTTGCAAACCTTCATCACCAAAGTTCGAGACACGATGGAAGGCTTGGCAATCAAAGGCGAAAGTGCGGTTTTGTTAACCAGTCCGGGGATTCGCCCGTTTGTTCGTTCAATTATTGAGCGTTTTCGCCCGATGACGGTTGTCATGTCGCAAAATGAAATTCATCCGAAAGCAAAAATTAAAACCGTCGGTCAGATTTAGGAGTTGTTGAAAAATGAAAATCAAAAATTTTTCCGCTCCGACAATGGCTCAGGCGATGGCTCTGGTTAAAGAAGAACTGGGGGATGAAGCGGTTATCATTTCCAGTGTGGAAGACAAGGACGGAAATTTTAATATTACCGCCGCGATAGAAGAAGACGAAATTCGTTTTGATATTGAAGATAAGGCGGAAGTTATCAGTCGCAAAGCCACCCTTAATGATACTCAAATCAGAGAAAGTCTGGAATATCACGGTGTTTTGGAAATGGTTGCCGGACGCATTTTGGCAAATGTCCGCCGCATAAGTTCCGAACAACAAATATATGATAATCGACTTCTTCTGGAAAAGAGCTTATCCGGTTTGTTTAAATATTCAGATGTTCTGGATTTGCAAAATCCGTTTAAGATGTTTATGGGAGTTCCAGGGAGCGGAAAATCAACCGCCATAGCTAAGGTGGCGACACAAGCCAAGTTAAAGGGGATTCGGAGCTGCATTGTCAGTACGGATAATGTCCGAGCCGGAGCCAACAAACAATTAGAAGCTTTTGCCAATATTTTGGAGACGGATTTTCTGTTTTGTAAGGGAGAACGGGCATTGTATGAAACCGGTCACAAAGCCGGAGAAGTTTATCCTCTGGTTTTGATAGATACACCGGGGATTAATCCGTTTCAAAAAGAAGAGGTTGAAAAACTCTCCGCATTGACGGAAGTTGTTAAAAGCGAAATGATTTTGACCATGGATGCCGGAAAGAATACTTATGAAGCGGTGGAAATTGCCGATGTATTTGCCAATATCGGCGTAAAACACTTGTTGCCGACACGCTTGGACTTGACGCGTCGTATCGGGGCGTTGCTGTCGGTTGCAAATTGTTGTGATTTAAGTTTTTGTGCGGCGAGTGTCAGCTCAAAAATTGCTCAGGGATTGGCTCAAATTGATAATAAATCGCTTGCCAAACTGATATTATCCTAGTTGAAAAGAGGGAAAAATGGAAAATACAAAAGCCGAAGAACTCAAAATAATGCCAAGGGGTGAAATGCCGAAAAGCCTTCGTAAAGGGCGGAATATGATTGCGGTTGCTTCCGGAAAAGGCGGTGTCGGAAAAACTTGGTTTTCCATCACATTGGCTCATGCTCTGAGTGGTTTGCGACAGAAAACGCTTTTGTTTGATGGCGATTTAGGGCTGGCTAATATTGATATTCAACTGGGTTTAATGGTGCGAAATGACTTGGGCAGCGTTATCGGCGGTGGCATGACATTGAATCAGGTTGTTCATCATTGCGAGAAAACACATTTTGATGTGATTGCCGGTCGTTCCGGTTCGGCAGGGTTGGCTTCCATGCCGATAGGCCGCCTGCAGATTTTAGGAGAGGACTTGTCTTTGTTGGCCTCTTCTTACCATAAGGTTATCTTAGATATGGGAGCCGGTGTTGAGAAACCGATACGGATATTATCCGGCATGGCAGAAAAAATTATTGTTCTTTGCACGGATGAACCAACCTCTTTGACGGACGCTTATGCTTTTATCAAGATTATGTCGATGCAATACCCTAAGTGTGATTTAAACGTGGTGATTAATCAGGCCAATTCTGTCCGTGAGGGACAGAGAACATATGATACCTTGCTGAAAGCTTGTCGTAATTTCTTGAAAATTTCCCCGCCGTTATTAGGTATTATCAGAAGAGATACCAGAGTGCGGGATTCCATCCGCAACCAAGCTCCGTTGATTCAGCGTTATCCGACTTCGGAAGCTGCAGAAGATGTGATAGCCATAGCCAAAAAGCTGATTTAGAAATGAATACGTCCGTCTCGCTGATAACTACGCCGATAATAACGCCGTCTTTGACGGACAAGGTGATTGACGGCGTAATGGAAAGCCTGCCGGTTCAGACGGAAATTAAAACGGGCGACAGCATCATGCTTCAAGTGCTGATGAATACATCTTCCGGCTTAAAAGTGAATGCGGTGGTTAACGGTGAGATGTTAAAACAGCCTCTGGATGTAAAACTCAATAAAAATATGGAACTTCCGCCCGAGAGTGTGGTTAATGTAAAAGTTATCGGCGGAGACAATAAAGGGTTGCAAATTCGCCTGACAAATGTTAACGGTGAAAAGCCTGAAAATTTTTTGCAGAAACAGGAAAACCCCAAAGTTACATTTCCTGAGGAAACCTCCGTTATTAAGGATTTGGGCAATATCAAACAAAACTTAAATTTTAGTAATGGCAGTCTGGAAAAAGCCGTTGCGGATATCGTCAAAGATTTGCGATTGCCGCCGGAACAAAAAAGCGAAATTATCAGTCAGTTCGGGAATGTCAAAACCATTTTGAGTTTGGATGATGTTTTGCCGGATGTGCAAATGTTGTCTTTGAGTAAAAATGAACTTCCGCAAGCTTTGTTGTCTGATTTGAAAACTTTTCTTCAAAATCTTCAATCCGGATCGCATAAAAACTTAGGGCAGGAGTTGAAAGAAATTTTCGCCAAATATCCGCAATTGCAGATAGACGGAGAGTTAAAGTTCATCGGAGAGAACAAACAGCCGGTTGTTCAAACCCCTTTGGGTGATGTCTATCCTGATAAGAATATTCGTTTACCGGAAGGGACAAAGTTTTTGTTTGCAGTTAAAGAGATTCTTGTGCCTGAAAAAAGCGAAATTTCGGAGCTTGGAAGTGTTTTGACGACGAGTTTTGCAGGAAGAGAATTGAGCGGAGCAACGCATAATATTTTGGCATCTGTTTTAGAGGTCTTGAAACCTTTGGAACAAAGCGAACATAAAGAACTATTTCAGCAGATTATTGCTAAAATTCCGGCTCCGAATACCAAGATGTTGGCGAATTTGGTCTCTTATATTAAAGCTGCCGGAAACAACGATGTAACCGCATGGCTGGGAAAAGAATTAACCGAACAATTGAAACAAAGCGGCGTTGAAGGTCGGGAAACCCTTTCCAAACTCGGAGAACTTTTTACCTCCCAAAAAACAGATACCGTGCAGTGGCGAATTATTGATGTGCCGTTTTATGCCGGAGAAAATATGAGCAAAATCAGGATTGCTGTCAAGAAAATGCAACAAGATGACGGGCAAAACAAAAATTCCTCAAAGCAAAAATCCGCCACCAGATTTGTTTTGGATACAAATTTTTCACGTTTGGGGGCTTTTCAGTTTGACGGATTTTCCCTCAAAGATGAAAAACGTTTTGACCTGATTATCCGCACGGAAAAATATTTTGAAGAAGATTTTTGCTCCAATGTGGTTCGGATTTTCAAAAAAACACTGAATGATGTCGGTTATGTCGGCAATGTGTATGTTAATCTTAAAGAAAATTTTATAAAAGTATGTGAAGATAACATAAATAATGAATTAAAAGACGGTATCTTTATATGATTAAAACAGAAGCAAAAACTTATACAACCGACCCGTTAGGATATTATGCCGAACTTGAAGTAAGCAATACTGCCGGCGAGGATGTCATTAAACAAAGCTATCGGGAAAAGGCTAAATATTGGCACCCAGACCACAATACGAGTGAAGAGGCTTTGGAAAAGTTCCAAAAAATTTCCGTGGCGTATGATGTTTTGAAGGATGAAAAGACCAGACTGATGTATGATCTTTTGGCTCAGGCTCATCCGCGAGAAAAATTTCCGGATATGTTTTCTCTAAAGGTATATAAAAACCAAAAAGGAGAAGAAGACCTCGGCGTTCGGGCGTTGAGTCTGAGACAGGTCGTCGGAAAATTGATTAAGTATTCCGATGAGATGAACTTAGAAATCTGCAATTTTAAGGAAGCTAAAACAGCGGTTTTAAAAAATTCGCTGATAAATTTGTTTCTCGGTTGGTGGAGTGTGAAGTCTTTTGCTCATAATATTGACGCGTTGATTTCCAACTTTAAGGGAATTAATAAAAATACACAGGACAATCTGACGCTTTTAGTTCATAATGCCTATGCTTACCATCAAGATAAAAAAGATAATGAGGCTTATCTGTCGGCATATCAGGCTTTGAGCTATGCTAATCCGTATCAGCAAGAGTTGTTAAAAAGATTTATGACTTCTTTGGGGGTAAATCCAAAGTATAAACTTCCGGTTTGGAATTTTAATCTCCTAAAATATTTGCAGTTGGTTATTCCGGGAATTATAGCTCTTTTGTTGGTTATGCCGTTTTCCTCAAAAGTATTGAGTAATGCGGAATTGAATCGTTATTTTGCCGAAAAGCCGGAAGGAATAAATTATTATCAGGAAGTCAAATTCCGTACCGGAGGCAGAACGGTGGACGATGTGGTTGTCT
>CAZFRT010000093.1:0-6027 GCA_964521455.1 uncultured Azospirillum sp. | reverse complement strand
GCCTTAGAGATAAGTTTACTTTCTGATTGGTAGAAAAAGTTGTTTTTAATTTTATGTTCAGTCATTTTTCAAACTCCTTATTTTGTTTTAGTTAAACAAAACCGCCTTAAGATACTTAAGGCGGGGAGTTAGCAACTGTTATAACTCAGTCTGGGTTATTCGAGCATAGCCTTATATCCCCAGCTCCCCTAAGGAGGAGTAGTTTGTTCGTTATAATGGAGCTGCTACACTCCGCAGTTTACCTCTAAACTGCAAAAGTGATAGTAAAGCATAAAGATTAATTTGCAATTAAAATTCTATGGTACTAACTTTCAGCACGACATTGATACTAACAGGATGTCAAGGCACATCGCCAAAACAGCTGATTGATGCCCGTACCCGCCGACCACCTATTAAAATTCTATGGCACTAACTCGCTATCGGCAGGGAGAAGCCAACGAGCGTTTCAAGCCCCTTACTCTCCATAACTAACCGACGCCAGTGGTCGCCGACCACGCCTCACCCACCGGGTGTCGCCGACCACCTAGTGATAGGTGCGGAGCAAGCCGGCAAGAATACCTTGAACTTTGACGCGGGAAGGGTGGAGATGTCGGGTTTCATAAGCCTGATTGCACGGAATGAGCAGAACTTCGCTTTTTTCTTTGCGAATGATTTTAAGAGTCGCCTCAGAGTCATCCACCAAGGCGACGACAATATCCCCGTTGTTTGCAGATTCGGCTTTTTTGATGATAGCCGTATCGCCGTTAAGAATGCCGGCTTCCACCATGGAATCTCCTTCAATGGTAAGGGCGTAATACATTCCTTTGCTGACCATTTCAAACGGAACGGAAATGGTTTCCGTCTCATTGGCGATTGCCTCAATAGGAGTTCCTGCGGCAATTTTCCCATAAAGAGGGATTTGTGCGGAGCTGTTCTGAAGAGCAATTTCTCTCTTTTTTTCTTCCTCAATAATAGCCTTGGGTTTGAATTTCGGCATTTTAATAACTTCCAAAGCTCGGGCCTTATGCGGAAGCTTGCGAATAAATTCCCTCTCAATCAGAGCCTCGATAAGAGCGTGAATGCCGGATTTAGATTTTAGTCCGACGGCTTCCTTCATTTCTTCAAACGACGGAGAACAGCCGGTTTCTTTGATGATTTTGTTAATAAACATCAAAAGTTTGTATTGTTTTTGGGTAAGCATGACTGTCTCCGATAAAAAAACTAGAACACTTAATATAAATGTTCTAGTTTAGTTCTTTTTTGTTGTCAACAGAAAAAGCTTATATTTCTTTTCCTGAATTGATGATGAAATTAGGAAGTTTGGATGAGTGGTTTCTCACTTCCGTTTTGGCCGGTGTTCCGCCGATATTTGCTTGAGCCAATCGAGTACCCAGATTTTGAACCTTTTGTTTATGCTCTTCTTTACGTTCCGTCAAAGTTTTTCTGGATTTATTAACGGAATCCATATAAGCAATAGCCTGTTTCTGTGCTCTGGAGCAGGCAGCGGCGATTTGGGCGTCTTTCCACCGAATGGTAGTATCCTGAAAAGCGGACAAAGCTTTTTTTTGCAGGTAAGTATTTTTTCCGGTGTATTTGATAATGAAAGCTTCACAGTTAATTTTGTTAATGTCTCCGGCATTTTTCAAAGCTGTAGCCGGTGCGGAAGAATAAGGTCCTTTAACATAACTGCGGGCAAACATGGATAAAATCGCCGGATGAATATCCGAAAGCATAATCGGTGCTTTTTTCTTATTGGTTGCGTCTGTAATCAAAGACTTTTGAAGACGCTCAAAACACTCCGGCAGATAAACTTGGCAGAGAAAGTCTTCCTGTGCAAGTGTAAACAGTTCTTGTTGAGAAGTTGCCAGAGCTTTCCATTGAGCATCATTGACTTTATAAATATCAACAATCTGTCCTTTTTTGTTCTTACCTTTGGTTTTTGTAACCGAAAGCTTACCTCGCAAAGGTTTGTATGCATCTTGTTGGTCGATAAATTTTATCAGCCTGCTGACATTATAACCGTCGAGCTGATTTAAACCGTGATAAGTACTTCCGCTGGATATAACAGCAGCCGGATTGGCAGAGTCTCTGGTTTCTGTTGTGGAACTGAGCCAAGCAAGAGAACCATTGCATTTGTCATTGTAAGTCTTTTGTCCGAACATACACATGGATGATATGGAAAGCAGAACGGAAGCTCCGAAAATTTTTATTTCATCTACACGTGTACGCCAGACACTTTTTTGTCTGTCGTCTTTTTTCATTTTTTTCTCCGTTTATTTCATTTCCAATATAGATTTTTTTGATGGATTTGTCCAGAGTGGATATGTATTTATTTGTTGAAAAAATTTTTGATATGTTTATAGTGCTTAACAGAAAATCAACAGAGTAATAATTGGAAACTATTAAGATGACTGAAGAGACAAATATTCACCGTGAATCCAGATTGGCAAAGCTGAAAACTTTGCAGGAAAAAGGGTATAATCCTTACCCTTATAAATTTGTACCGAATGCTTATGCTGCGGATTTGCAGGAAAAATATAAAGATTTGGAAGCCGGAGCCGATACGGAAGACCGTGTAACCGTTGCCGGTCGTGCCATGGCCGTCCGCAACAGCGGTATGTTTATTGATTTGAAAGATATCAGCGGCAAAATTCAGGTTTTCTGCCATAAAAACCACTTAAATGAGTCTGATTTGGAACTTTTGAAGTGTCTTGATGTCGGCGATATGGTCGGTGTCAGCGGTTATGTTCGCAGAACTCCGCGAGGAGAGCTCTCCATTGCTGCCGAAAAATTTGACATTATCTCTAAATCTTTGCAGCCTCTTCCGGAAAAATTCCACGGCTTGACAGATGTGGACGCCCGTTATCGTCAGCGTTATGTTGACTTCATTATGAATGACGACAGCCGCGAGGTTTTCAAAAAACGTTGTCAGATAACCTCTGCCATCAGACGTTATTTTGAAGAACATAACTTCTTGGAAGTTGAAACCCCGATGTTGCATCCGATTATGGGCGGGGCGAACGCTAAACCGTTTATTACGCATCACAACGCTTTGGATATGGATTTGTATCTGCGTATTGCTCCGGAACTCTATCTGAAGAAGCTGGTCGTCGGTGGTTTTGACCGTGTGTTTGAAATCGGTCGCAACTTCCGCAACGAGGGAATTGACAAGAGCCACAATCCGGAGTTTACCGCTTTGGAAGCTTATCAGGCTTATGCTGACTATAATGACATGGCTGAATTAATCCCGTCATTGTTGGCTTATGTTGCCGAGAAAGTTTTGGGAACAACTGTTTTGAACGTAAATGGCGAAGAAATTGATCTCTCCAAGCCTTTCGCCAAAAAATCCATGATTGAATTGGTTAAGGAACACACCGGAGCCGACTTCATGACCGCCAATACATTGGAAGAAGCTCAGGCTTTGGCAAAATCCGTCGGTGTTGATGCTTCTGATTGTATTTCTTGGGGAAAAGTTATCTCTGAAGTGTTTGATGAGAAAGTCGAAGCCAAACTTATCCAGCCGACATTGGTAATGGATATGCCGAGAGATATTTCTCCTCTGGCCAAAACACATCGTTCTAATCCGCGTTTGGTCGAACATTTTGATGCTTACGTTGCCGGAATGGAAATGGGTTGTGCTTATTCCGAGTTGTCTAATCCGTTGGAGCAGAGAGAGCGTTTTGAAGCTCAGGGAGCAGACCGCGAAGCCGGAGATGATGAGGCTCAAATGATGGATGAAGACTTCATCAATGCTTTGGAAAACGGTTTCCCTCCGTCAGGCGGAATGGGAATGGGTATTGACCGCTTGGCAATTTTGCTGACCGGTTCTGCAACCATTCGTGATGTTATCGCTTTTCCGACCCTGCGTAAAAGAGACTGATTTTGCAAACAAAGAAAAAGCAGAAACAGAAAAAACACCGTCTTCGGCGGCAAATGAAGCCGTTTGTCAGAAATGGCAAATATCTGTTTGTTGCTTTTTCTTTGTTTTATCTTTTCTTGGCTTTGGGGCTCAATTCGGATATTGTATCCCCTGATGTCCAAACCAGTTTTCAGCAAAATATCCGATATATTTCAGCTAGGGAAGAGATACCTGCAGAATTGCAGAAATGTTATCCTGATGTGGAAAAGTCGGCAGCTATGGTATCTGAGACAGATGCGGAGTTTATCGCCCAAGCTCTTGATATTGAAGAAGACGCAACGGATATTGTTTATCGTTTGTCTGAAAAAATGAAACGGGAAGTTTCCGTTATCCTTCCGGAATATCATCAGGAATTGTTTGATAAACTTCCGCAGGTGAACGAAATCAGCATCCCGGAACAAGAGGAGGCTGAGTATTCGGAATATGAAGAAGAACTTCCCCAGAATGTCATCGATGATTTTTGGGAAAAAGATCATACTCAGGAAGCCGGTTATCGGATTAATCTAAATCATAAAAACATCAAGGAAATTGAGGTTTCCGTTAAACATAAGCCGATTTATTTTGGAAATAAGCCGCTGATTGCCGTTGTAATTGACGATATGGGAATTAATCGTCGCAGAACCAAAGATATCAGTTCCTTAAAAGCTCCTCTGACCGCTTCTTTTCTGACTTATGGACAGTCGTTGAACGAGCAGGTGGCTGAAGCCTTTGCCTCCGGACACGAAATTATGATACATGTTCCGATGGAACCGAAAAAGGCTGCTAATCTGGCTCCGGATACATTAACAGTGCAAATGGATGAGACGGAAATTAAATCCGGCTTGAATAAAATGCTCTCCCTTTTTGATAAAGTTAAAGGAATAAACAATCACATGGGCAGCCGTTTTACGGAAGATAGGGAACGTATGGGATATGTGATGGATGTTTTGAACGAAAATCATTTGTTCTTTCTTGATTCCAAAACGTCTTCCCGCTCGGTTGGAAAAGCTGTCGCAAAAGAAAACGGAGTTGACTATGTGCACCGTCATGTGTTTTTGGATAACGAAAATAAGCTGGATTACGTTCTAAAACAATTGGATGTGACGGAAAAAATCGCTCGTAAGAACGGCTATGCCATAGCGATAGGGCATCCTAAAAGTCAAACTTTCGAGGCGTTAAAGTTATGGCTGCCGACGTTGAATGATAAAAATGTCAAACTGGTGCATTTAAGCAAGATTGTGAAACTGCAAAATCAATAAATCAGGTGGTGTTTCAATTAGAATTATCACCACTAAAAAACCCCGCCTTAAGGCAGGGTTTTTAGTGGTGATGCTTAACTCACAGTTTCCGAGCCTTCATAGCCTCAATCTCTTCAGCATTACCGCGTTTAATCAACGCCTCTTTAGATATGGAGCTAAGATAATATTTGTGCACATACAACATAATCTCTTCATGATTACCACGCTTGATGAGTGCAACCTCTCCATCTCCTTTGAGATAATAGTTAGCAATATACGCCATAATCTCCTCGTGGTTACCTCGTGCAAACAGTGCAAGTAACGCTTCGTCAGAGAAAGAATCTCTAGCAATATACGTCATAATCTCCTCATGGTTCCCACGTTTGATTAAAAACCACTGCCCATCACTTACCAAAAAATGCTTACGAATATAGGCCATAATCGTGTCATGATTATTATGGTCAATCAGCCAAATTTGAGCCTGACGGCAAAACCTATGCCTATCAATATGACATAGGATTTCTTCAACATTACCGCGACCTATCAGAGTGAGTTGAGCCTCATCGCACAAGCATACCTCGCTAATGTATGCCATAATCTGTTCATGATTACCCAAAGCAATCATTTGTAACTCTTGAAGACGACTTTTTTTATACATGATATTCAAATTTTTTATGAATAATAAAGATAGTAATTTTTAATACACGGCATCTAGTAACACACATAGTTAAAAATTACAATCTAAAAATTCTGAAAATCTTCCCAAAACAAGAAATTAAAAAATGAACATTGTACCGCTACGGAAGATTTCATCTTCCTACTTGTGCGAACAACTAACCTTTGCCGTGGTCGTTCCGCCCTCGCAAAGCTAAGAGAAGTTTCGAACTCGCTGAAAGGCTTGGAAAATAAAGA
>CAZFRT010000092.1:0-6076 GCA_964521455.1 uncultured Azospirillum sp. | reverse complement strand
TTGTTTCCCTCAAAATCTTCATTCCCCACCCATACCTAAATCTTAATCTTTTTTAATAGTATAATCTCAATTGTTATATTATAATGATTAAGATTATTGGTAATATTGAAAGGTATTAAATGTGGAAGAAGATTGTTTCTATAATCAAGATGAAGAATTAGAAATAGCCTTTATTCAAAAAAATAAAGCGGAGTATCAGGCATCCGAAGAAGGAAAAACACCTTATGAAATTAGTGAGATGGGAAGAAAAAGCTTTGATGAAGCACGTACCCGTTATGCTCTTGAATTCTTAAAACAGCTTGAAAAACGCCTTTCCGAACTAAATAATCAAGAAATCAGTAATTTATTATTGGCATTAATGGCTGCCGGACTGAGCATTGAAGATGATGAGGAGCTGGAATATTGGATAAATCGCTTAGAACGTGAAAGTTTGCACCGAATAGCTGTTTATTTTATTGCCAGAAATGAAGGTTTGACTGCTCCTGGAAGCTTAAAAATGTCTTCCAATCACAAAAAGAAACTTTTGAAGAACATTAAAGATTTTTCTGCGGAAGATATTGAGGCTTTTACCATCATGATGGGAGCGATTAATCAGCTTCTGCCAAGAAAAATGCCTAAAAATAAAAAAAGTGAAGAGTATAAAAAATATCTGGAAAGAGAAAAATTTTTCAAAAGAGTGGAAAATTTACTCAAGCGGGATGCTCAAGAAAAGAAAAAAGAAGAACGTCGACTTCAGCAGGAGAGAAATAAGGATAAAGCCAATAATAAACAGCCGGATTATTTGCAACTTTTGAAAGAAAAAATGGAAAATCAGGGTGTTGAAGCGGGGAGTAATTATTGGAATAATGTTATCGGCGATTTTAACCGCAGTGAAAATAAAGCCCAATTTGTAAAGCAGTGGGAAAAGAATGATGTATTGAAGAAGGCCTTGGATGAGCCGGAAAAATTAACCAAAGAACAAATTAAAGAACTTCGTGGTATAGATAACAAACAGTTCAGAAAAGTAACTAAAGAAAAACTTAATCAAAAATCCAATTCGGATAACGGACAGGGTAAATCCGGAATTTCTCCGCAAAATATAGGTGGAGAGATGAGTCGATAAATCTCTTGATTTTTTCCTAAAGATTAGATACACGTTCATCATAGATGATTATGAGGAATAAAAATGACTTTTCTTAGTATTTTTTTATTAGCATTAGCTTTGTCGGTAGATGCTTTTATAGTTTCTTTTTCTTATGGTTTGGTTTTGAAAAAAAATCGGGCGGAAAATGCTTTTAAATTAGGGCTTTCCACCGGCTTGGGGCAGTTCCTTATGCCGGTTATCGGTTGGTATGGAGCGGATGCCGTTCATGGTTATATTGAGAGTATTGATCATTGGATTTCTTTTTTTGTATTTCTGGCATTAGGGCTAAAAATTATTGCCGATGCGTTGGATGATGAAAAAGAGCAGGAGCAACTGGCAAAATCATTGACATTTAACGTTTTGCTGATGATAGGGATTGCCACCAGTATAGATGCATTGGTTACCGGTATAACAATTTATTTTATGGAGTGTCCGATTTGGTTTGCAGCTTCTGCAATCGGTCTCACAACCTTTATCTGTGCAATTATCGGTTATAATCTGAATAGCTGTTTCAAGAGGATACCGACCAAGTATATGGAAATCACCGCCGGAATTATCTTAATCGGATTAGGTTTCAAGGTCTTGTATGAACATTTGTCCGTATAAGATTAGTTATTTTAAATAGCCATCATCCATTTTATCTGAACTTTAGCTAACTCTCTGCCATCTGTCAGCGATTTAATGCTATGACGGGAGACAACATCCGACATCTGCGAGATAACCTGAATTTTTTCACCAAACAGTCCTTCTTTTTTAAAAGATATTTCAATTTCTGCCGGTTGATGTTTTTCTCTGAAATCATTATCAACAGTTTCGGAAGCCCATAACGGATAGAGAGCATTATTAACGTGCTTGTTCAAGTCAATATCATCAAAGCGAACGTTAAATTCTTTGGTGTTTGTAATGTTGTCAATGTCTTCAATTTTCATAAAGTCTTCGTCAATAGCTCTGTCTTCAATAATCTGATATTGAGGGAGATTCTCTCTTAAGCCGACCGGACGTTTTTTGGCAAAGTTAATCAAAATCCATTGACTTGAAGCTCGAATAATTATTTTTCCGGAAGCGTCTTTTACTTCAAAATCACGAACAGCACCGAGTTTTTTCTCTACACAAGGCCATGTGGAAACAGTGATGGTTTCATGCCAAAGAGGCAAGCGTTCGATATGAATTTTGTAATTGGAACCAACCCAAGCCAAGCCTTTTTCTTTACAAAAAACATAGCCGAGTCCCATAAGATTTGCATGAGAATCTGCCATATCCTGAAAAATGTTCATCAGTGTAATCAAACGAAGCTGTCCGTTTTTATCGCATTCATAGCTGCGTATAGCGTAAGATTGTTCAAATTTTTTTAATTCCATTGCCTGTTTTCCTCTTATGTATATACATTTTAAAACGTTTTAGACACCTGCGATTGCTGATGGTTCTTTTCAGAAATCCTATGCCGGAAGTGGCACACTGAAATACCTCTTTCAGGTAGGCAAAGTCATCGTTATAAATTACAACCAGCCACTTTGCTGGAAGACTTTGGACTTTAATGCATTCGCTGCCGTTAAGTCTGAAAATTTCATTATTCAGCGGTGTTTTTCCGATAAGATTCATTCCGATAGTTTGGGCTAGTTCTCGAAAATTATCAATAACAAAAACAGGACAATGCGTCGGAATGAAAACCGGATAATTTAATATAGAATTGAGGTATTCGTAATCCCCGAGAAAACCATGCCCGAACCCTTGAAGTTCCGGAGCATTATCCACGCTGATAAAACGAATATTGTGAGCATTAAAAGCCCCTTTTAAAGGATTAAAGAACGTGGATGCCGTAATAATGCCGAAACTGTTTTGGCTGTCAGCATCAAAAGCAAGGGAGACATGATTATACGTTCCGATAACCACAAAGTTATTATCAAGCTTGGCCACTTCTTCCCGATTGTGAGTATAAATGATTTTAATACGGCCCCTTGCAAGTTTATTAAAGTCAATTCCATATTCCATGATGAGGTTCAAATATGTATAAAAATCCGGATTCCCGAAGAAAATAACGTTCTTTTTCAGCTTCAAAGCGGCAAGAAAGGCGATAATGTACATTTCCGGATGAGTAGGATAAACCGGAATGAATATTTTGTTTTTTTTGCTCTTTCTTATTAAAGAAACGAGCTTTTTAAATGTGTCTACTTCCTTAATCGCAAATCCGTCGTCATAAATACCGTAAAAATCAGCTACAACGCACTTAATTTCATCTTTAAGTTGCTTGATGCGGCGGATATTAGTCGGCTTTCTGAAATAGGTACTGGCGTCTATTTTCATGTCCCCGGTATGATAAACAACGGAGTTTGGAGATTTAATGATAAAACCGAAACTGTCAAAACAAGTATGGCTGGCGGAAATCACTTCTATTTCTATAGAACCGATTTTTATGACATCACCATCGTTAATAATTGTGCATTTCGGATGTCTGTTCGCCGGAATTTTATATTCTTCTAACAGGTCATCTAAAATCATTTGAGTATATTTTCCGGCATAGATGGGCGGTAGTCTGTAACCGGCTTTAATATAATGAACAATCCCGTTGAGATGATCCGGATGGGAATGTGTTAAAAAAAGAGCTTTGGCAGTATCAACTCCGTCAACCAACAACGCCCGAATATCGGGAATTGCGGCAGAAGAGTTTTTTACTCCCAAAGCTTGATGATTATCAAATTTGCCCAAATCGACAATAATTGTTGTATGTTCCAACAGCCCTGCACTATTTTCTACAACATCCGTATACCGATAACAATGACCGCTTATCTGATCAATGTTGTTTCCCCCCAGGGCTTGCCAATACAGGCCTATATGATTAATTGCCGAACTCATTATATAAACAGACTTCTTTCTGTTTATTGCTATCAAATAATAATCTTATTAGCAATTATTTTATTTTTGTTTTCCTATATTCGGCAAGTTTAGCTTCACGCCACTCACTAGCCTTAATACTTCTGGCTGATCTTCTTGCTTTCTTAACAATTGCTTTTGTCTGAGCAAGTTTCTGACGGTCTTTCGGACTCAGATTTGGAATCTGAGAAGAAGCTACTTTTACAGGTTTTTCAAAAGTTTTGACATTGTTTTGAGCCTGTTTAATCATTTCATATCTTGAAACGATTTTATTTTTATATTTCAAGGCTTTTACCGGAGTGCTGGAATGGTAAGCCATTGCAGCCTTAATCCAATCGTTGCCTTTGTTTTCATACAAGCTTTTCAAGAAATTTGCCCCGTATCTGACATTTTTTTCCGGGTCAAAAGCTTCTTCAATATTCTTAAAGGCATTGCCGTGATATGAAAGATTAATCTGCATACATCCGACATCAATGCTTTTAATACCTTGAGCTTGTAATCTTTTTACTTCTCTGACGGCTTCAGCTTTGGTTTTGAAAAATTGACCTTTACCTTGGGCATTGATTGTCCACGGCCAAGCCAATGATTGCTGCTCTTTTTCGTTCCATCTGCCTGTTTCCACACTTGAAATAGTGGTCAGCAAATGTTCTTTAATCTGCAATTCTTTTTCGATTTTTTGAGTAGCATTCATACAAGCAAACGTATCATCGGCATATGCCTCATACGAACTTGCTTGTACCGGCTGAATCAACATCAGCAATATCATAAAAAACATTAAGTTTGTTGATACGAAAAGTCGCATCCCTCTGCTCCCTCAAAACGGCCACAAACATCCCTTATGCAACAAATGTGCCAATTTCAATTTGCTTAACGGCGAAAAAAATAAACGTTCTGAGGTTGGTTACTCTTAAAATTTATAAGTCTTGTTCTCTTTTTTTTACAAGTTATCCTTATAATTCCAACAACAGCAAGCATATATTTATATACTGCTTTTTTTAAAACAAGGGGATGTATATCACGATTATTTTTTTAAATCCAGCAAAAAATTACCCAAAGCGGTTAGGGAATCCGAGACATCTATGCTAATGTTTTGAAAATTATTATTTTTTTTGTACACAATTTCCTCCATATAGAGGCCTCTGTTAATCTCAATTTGCAGTGTATAAATGTTTTTCCGCGGCTGACAGTAATTAAAGGTGATAAAACCACCGGAATAAGGTCGATTGTATTCTACTCTGTAGCCTTTGTTTGACAAACTTCCCGATAGAAATTCAAAGAGTTGGGACGGACAGCTTTGGTCAAACAAATTACTGATACAAAAGTCGACCGGCTTGCTCTCATCCATGATTTTGCAGATGCCGGAAGGCATGGAATGACAGTCAATCAACAGACAGTATCCAAATTTCTTAACACACTTGTCGACAAGCTGCTTGAGCTTTTTGTGATAAGGTTCATAAATGTTTTTGATTCGTTTTTGAGCTTCTTCCCAAGAGATTTGTCCGTTGTAAATGTTTTTGTTTTGGGAGACGATTCTCGGAATAATGCCCAATCCGACCCGGCATCTCCGACTTCCGATAGGGTTTGTCTGCAACGGATAATCATAATACATTGTCTCGTCAATTTCGATTTTATCTCGATTCACGTCAATAAAAGCTCTGGAAACATTCATAGCAATCATCGGAATGCCGTTATCGGCAACCGGTTTAATGATGTCTTCAACAAAGGAGTCTTCGGAAGAACGGAGTTCGTTGATGTTGAGAATAGAATTGGCAAGAAGTTCTTCAGGAATAAGTTGTCCGCTGAGAGGAGAGGATAAAACCATGGGATAACGAATATCTTCGGGGAGATATTCACGAAAGACATCAATTTTTTTGTAATTTACATTAAAATTTATGTGCTGTTCAGCCACGTTAAAATCCTCAATTGTTAGACTAAGTGAGAATAACAGATAAATCTTAATGTTTTAATAACAATAAAATTATGCTTGCATTTATTGAAACGATACTGTAAAAACAATGACGAACCTAAACGGGTGTGTAGCTCAGTGGTATGAGCACTACGTTGACATCGTAGGGGTCGCTGGTT
>CAZFRT010000091.1:0-6077 GCA_964521455.1 uncultured Azospirillum sp. | reverse complement strand
GTCAAAAAACTACTGAAGTTTTACAAGAAAAATATCAAACTTGAGTTAATCGATTGATAAAAAAATTCCCCTTCGAAAAGAATATTCAAAGGGGAGTCTTTTTTTTGATACATGACAGGCCTGCTATTTAACCGGCTTAATGTGCCAGATGTTTTTAGCATAATCCATAACTGAACGGTCGCTGGAGAAATTTCCGATACGAGCAACGTTCAAAATGGCTTTCTTAGCCCATTTGTTTTGGTCGAGATAGTCTTTTTCGGCCTGATGAATGGCGTTGGTAAAGGCTTCCAAATCAGCCAGAACGAAGTAATAATCTCTGTTCATCAACTCTTCATAGATAACTTTGAAGAGCAAAACATAGTCTTTTTCGCAGAACATATTAGAGTTGAGAGCGTTCATAATTCTTTTGATATAATCGGAGTTCTCATAATAAGAACGAGGATTATAGCTGTTGTTGTTTCGCATCTCGTGAATTTGTTCTTCTCTCAGGCCGAAAAGGTAAAAATTATCTTCTCCGACAGCTTCCCTGATTTCGATGTTGGCACCGTCATAAGTTCCGACCGTCAAGGCTCCGTTGAGAGCAAATTTCATGTTTCCGGTACCACTGGCCTCAAAACCGGCGGTAGAACTTTGAACGCTGACATTTGCGGCCGGAATTAAGTGCTCGGCAACCGAAACCTTATAATCCGGAATAAAGACCACTTTCAGCATGGTGTTGGCTCTCGGGTCATCATTGATAATTTGTGCAACATTATTGATTAATTTGATGATTAATTTTGCAAAATTATAAGAAGGAGCAGCTTTTCCGGCAAAGATATAAGTCTTCGGAGCAATCGGTTTGACACCGTCTTTAATAATGGCAAGATATTCGCCGATAACGTGTAAAATAGTCATCAATTGACGTTTGTATTCGTGAATTCTCTTGGCATGAACAATAAACATACTGTCCGTATCAACAATAACGCCGGAAGCATCAAAGATTCTCTTGGACAAGCGGACTTTATTGTTCTTTTTGATGTCGATAAACTTTTTAATAAAGGCTTTGTTATCGGCAAATTTCTCAATACCTTGCAACAAATCCAAATTTGTAACCCATTTGTCGCCGATTGAATCTGTGATGAGGTTGGCTAATGCCGTGTTGGCATGCAACAACCAACGACGCGGGGTAATACCGTTGGTAACATTGGTAAATTTTTCCGGCCATAATTCATAGAATTCAGGAACCAGAGAACTCTTAATCAACTCGGAGTGAAGTTTTGCAACACCGTTAACGGAGAATGATCCGACAATGGAAAGATTTGCCATGCGGATAATCTGTTTGTCGCCTTCGCCGTAAACGATAGTAACTTTATCAAGTTTAGCCGTATCGTTGCTGAATTTTTCTCTGGCAAATTCGATAAAGCGACGATTGATTTCATAAATAATCTGCAAATGTCTCGGTAACATTTGAGCAAACAATCTTGCCGGCCAAGTTTCCAAAGCTTCCGGAAGCAGGGTGTGATTGGTGTAAGCAAATACTTTTGTGGTAATTTCCCAAGCGGTATCCCAATCTTGACCGTGAACATCCATTAACAAACGCATCATTTCCGGAATGGCGATAGCCGGGTGGGTGTCGTTCAGTTGAATACAAACCATATCCGGCAAACCTTTGAAGTCGTTGCTTTTCTCCAGATAACGACGGATGATGTCCTGAATGGCACAGGAAACAAAGAAATATTGCTGGGTCAAGCGAAGCTTTTTACCGGATTCAACGGCATCGGACGGATATAAAACTTTTGAGACGGTTTCGGTTTGAATTTTTTCTTTAACCGCTTCAATATAACCGCCTTCATTAAAGATGTTAATATCCAGTTCATCATCGGTTTTTGCGGAGAATAAACGCAGATAGTTGACGGATTTTCCGGCATATCCGACAATCGGGAAGTCATAAGGAACGCCGTAAAGATGTTTGGTGTTCATCCAAACGTAACTTTTTTCGCCATTGGCATTTGTTAAGGTTTCTACTTCGCCGTAAAGAGGAATTTTAACCGAACGATCGGGACGGGAGAGCAGCCAAGGAGAGTTTTCGCCCAGCCAGCTGTCGGCCTGTTCAATCTGATATCCGTTTTCGAATTTCTGCTTAAATAAACCGAACTGGTAGTTCAATCCGTAGCCAAATCCCGGAATACCCAAAGAAGCCATAGAGTCCAGATAGCAGGCGGCAAGTCTTCCCAAACCGCCGTTACCCAAAGCCGGATCATATTCGGCGTCAAAAATCTCTTCAAGCGAAAAATTCGGCATTCCGTCGATTTTGATGCTTTTGATAATATCAAACAATCCGAGGTTATGCAGATTGTTTTCAAGAGAACGTCCGATAAGGTATTCTACGGATAGGTAGTAAATTCTCTTGGAATTTGCTTTATTGTAACGAGCCATGGTTTCATACATCTTATCCATGGCAAATTCGCGAACGGCGAGAGCGATAGCTTGCAAAGCTTCGTCTTTATTGAGTTCGCTTGACCGTTTACCGATGAAATATTTGATATAGTGCTCGATAGACAACTTGAGTCTGGCTTTGTCAATTTCGCTGATAATCGCAGAATCTTTATTACTCAATCTCGTTCCCCTTATATTTTAAAACATACTATTTTATCCCAAACGCTAAATTAAATTGTTTGAAATATGGTTAATAATATATAACAATTTTTCAAATTTAACACACGTTATGAGAATTTTAAGAAATAAAGTTGCAAAATTCTCGGTAAGTTAATATACTTTGACCAAAAATAAGAAAATAGAGGTGAACTTTTATGAAAAAAACTTTTCTGTCGGTTCTGTTGATTGCTTCGGCACTTTCCGGGACGGCAAACGCTCAGACTATCTTTGATGCTTTAAGTTTGGCATATAATACTAATCCGACACTCCAAGCTCAAAGAGCTTATGTAAGAGCTGTGGACGAGAATGTGGCAATAGCGAAATCAGGATACCGTCCGAATATTTATCTGCAAGGAAGTTATACGGATACGGATGTTGACAGCAATGTTGCCCCGAAAAATCAGGATAACAGGCGTACTTCATTGGCGGCAAAAGTAAGCCAGCCTCTTTTTAACGGTTTTTCGACCATGAATGGCGTTAAGTCTGCAGACAGCTATGTCCGTTCCGAGCAAAATAATTTGTATAATGTGGAGCAACAGGTGTTTTTGGAAGCTTCAACCGCATATTTGGACGTGGTTAAAAATTCCGCTATTGTAGATCTGCAGAAAAATAACGAAAAGTTGCTTAAGAAAAGACTGAATGAAACCAAAGAACGCTTTAATGTCGGCGAGGTAACCAGAACAGACGTTTCTCAAGCTCAGGCACGCTATTCCAGAGCGATTTCCGACCGTATCGCTTCCGAAGGAGATTTGGAGGCCTCTAAGGCTGTTTATACCCGTATTATCGGTGAAAAGCCGGGGAAATTAAACTATCCTTCAAATATTCGGGAATTAATGCCGAGTAATTTTAATGATGCGTTGGATTATACTCGTGCCAATAATTATTCCATTAAAAGAGCCAAAGAACTTTTGAATTCCAAAACTTATGATGTGGCGGTCAATAACGGGGCGTTATTGCCGACGGTTAGTCTGGATGGTGAAGTCTCTAAAAATAAAACCAGGGGGGATATGTATGATACCAACCCTGAACAAGACAATGTTCAGTGGGGTGTCAATATGAAGGTTCCTCTTTATTCTGCAGGTGAAACCAGAGCTAAAATCCGCCAGAGCAAATATCAAAAGTGGCAGGCTCAGGAACAGGTTATGGAAGCAGAAAGACAAGCAATCTCAGATGTTACCAGCTCTTGGGAATACATGATGTCCAATAAGGCCAAAATCAAATCCATCAGAGATCAGGTTAAAGCCAATGAAATTGCTCTTGACGGCGTTCAAAAAGAAGAGGCTCTCGGTAACAGAACTATTCTGGATGTGTTGGATGCTTATCAGGAGTTGCTCAATTCTAATGTTGAGGAAGTCAAAGCCCGCAGAGATTTCTATGTTTCCGGTATGAGCTTGTTGCTTTCAATGGGTAAGCTGACTGCGGAAGAATTGAAATTGAATGTTGATTTATATGATGCAAAGAAATATTATAAAGAAACTCGCGGAAAATGGTTGTCCTTGTCCGTTGATAAATAAATGTAACGAATAGGTAAAAATATGGCAGAAGAAACTCAGGAAGATTTATCTATGGAAGATATTTTGTCTTCTATCCGTAATATATTGATAGAAGACAATGCCGACCAACAAGCTCATAAAAATGAACTATCCGAGGTTGAGGAGAAGATGCCCTTGTCTCCGTTACCGGAAGAGCTTTCTGTGTTTCCGGATGTTGATATGAGTGAATTACCTTCCGACGAGGGGGAAGAACCGTTGGATTTGAGCCCTCTAGAGCTTTCTGATGTGAATATTTCTGCTGTGGAGGATGAGGAGCCGTTAACTTTGGATGATGATATTTTGGATTTGTCATCTTCAATGATTGTTGACGGTAAACCACAGGAAGAAACTGCTACTGCCGATGAACCTCTGGCACTTGAACCGGAAATTTCAACAGCAGAACCAGAAACCGTAACGTTTGCCGATGTTCCTGAAGTTGAAGAAACTCAAGAAGAAATTACTCCGGAAGATATTGACTTTACCACATCTTTAGCCGGTATGGTTTTTGATGAAATTCACTCTGAGAAAACGGAACAAAATTCAGAAATTGAAGAGATTTCTCTTCCTGAAATTTCAGATTTTGCGGAAGAAGACGATAAGGATCCAACCGACGGAGCTTTGTTGGCGGCAACGGCTAAACCGGAAATGGAAGCCGTTTTCGATGAATCGGAAGAGGAAGAAGTTGAAAATGTTCCGGCAATGGATATTGATTTTGCGGAAATAGAAGAGGCAGAACCAATCTTTGCTCCGGAAGAAAACGCCAAAAAAGAATTTGACGCCAATCAGATTTATGACGAAACACCGGAATTGCCGGTTGTTGAAGAAAGTTTCGTTGAAGAAACTTCGTCAGAGGAAGAGCCTTTGGTTGACAATGATACTCTAAATGAGATTCTTAATCTCCAGTCTCAGGTTAAAGAAGAGCCTGAACCGGAGGCGGAAGTAACTCCGGAAACTGAAAAAGGAACGGATGCGATAGATGTTTCCGCCAGCATCATCAGTAATTTTGCCAAAATGTTTGCTGATAAAAAAGAAGAGGTAATACCTCAGACTGTTGTTGAAGAGATAAAGAATACGGATATGTCTTTGTCCATGCCTTTGGGCGGTGGCAATCTGACATTGGAAGATATTGTCAAAAATACTGTCAGCCAAATTGTGGAAAAAAATCTGCAATCGCTTAATCTGATTGCAACACAGGAAATCAACCGTCAAACCAAAGTCTGGCTTGATGCTAATCTTCCGAGTCTGGTTGAGGCTGTTGTTAAGCAAGAAATCGAACGAGTGATGGTAAAGGTTGGTAGATAATCGTTATACGGTTACCGGCCTAAAACATTTTTGCCCCCAAACAAATTAAAGTTTGAGGGCATTTTGCGGTTTACAGCTCGCAATTTTGTGAGTATTATACGAAAAATTTTAAGCTTAAATACAAGGATATAAAACGAATGTTGGATAAAACTTATACCCCGAAAGATTTTGAAGAAAAAATTTATGCCGATTGGGAACACTCCGGAGATTTCAAACCGGATATGCGTTCAAGCAAAGATAACTTTGCAATTGTTATTCCTCCTCCGAACGTAACCGGTGTTCTGCACATGGGACACGCCTTGGACGATACTTTGCAAGACATTTTGGTTCGTTATAATCGAATGTTGGGCAAAAATGTTTTATGGCAGGTCGGAACAGACCACGCCGGCATTGCCACGCAGATGGTTGTTGAAAGAAATCTGGCTAAGGATGGCATTTCCCGCCACGATTTGGGAAGAGAAAAATTTATTGAAACCGTCTGGAAGTGGAAAGAACAGTCCGGCGGAACAATTACCAAACAGCTCCGCCGTTTGGGGGCTTCTTGCGATTGGTCGCGAGAACGCTTTACCATGGATGAGGGATTATCTCGTGCGGTTCGCAAAATCTTCG
>CAZFRT010000090.1:0-6107 GCA_964521455.1 uncultured Azospirillum sp. | reverse complement strand
CATTATTTTGATTGGTAATAACTATCCATCTCTTTGTCAACAAATGATTAGGACTTTTACAGCCTTTTCCTTAATTTCGGCACTCAATCAACTTCCAAAAACTTTTTCGTTTCTTTTTGCAATGTTTTAGACAACAGTTTCCCTACATGCCCCTTTTCCGGCACAATGACCAATTTTGAATTTGGCAAAGCCTTATGCAGATCATAAGCATTTTTCAGCGGACAAACAAAATCCAAACGATTATGTACGATTAACGCCGGAATATCTGCGATTTTTTTCACATTCCGCATAACCTCATTACTTTTGAGCGTAAAATTTTTGGCAAAATAGTTCAAATAAACACGATTAGACGCCAAAGATTTTTCATCCAATTCCCCGACTTCCGGATTAACGTCAAAATTTCCCAAAACGCGTTCATAATTTCCAAACAGAGAAACCGCTTTCTTTTGATTTTCCGGTTTTGAAGAATTAATCAACTCAGCATAAGTTTCCGGAATACTTCGCCAACCATGAACCTCAGCTTTTATTTTTTCCATCACATCCGGATAAAACAAACCGCTTTGCTCCAAAATCCAATCGTCATTCATTTTATCGGCCAAAAACACTTGCGACAAAATCATTTTCTTAATAAGTTTCGGATACCGCTCCGCAAACATCAACATCACCGTGGAAGCCCAAGATCCGCCTTTAAGAACAACCTTTTCTTTAATATTCAGATAGTCCAACAAACGTTTTAAATCAAACAAAGTATCTTCCATAGTGTTATTTTTCATTTCACCAGACGGCTTTGACTTTCCGCATCCTCGCTGATCAAGCATAATAACACGATATTTTTTGAGATTAATTCCCTTCAGATATCGAGGTTTACACCCGCCGCCTCCAGGCCCTCCGTGAGTTGTCAGCAGCGGTATTCCTTTCGGATTTCCATATTCGACAAAGCAGACCAAATGTCCGTCAGCCTCCGGCAAATATCCCTCATTAAAAGGTTTATGTTCAAAAAACTTGAAAAAAAACATCTGTAAAATCCCTAAAAATTTATCTGAAAATCAGCATAAACTAATTTTAAATTTAGGCAATAATTTACTTTTAATCACTATTGTTTTAGTATTAGATTCGAACAGGAAAGAGAAAAGATGGATTCCGAAATTTGCTTGCATAATGCCACAGTCCTAACCGGTTATTCCGAAATGAAAAATTGTGCGGTATTAATTAAACAGCACAAAATTATTGATGTTTTCAACGAGACCCGTTTTGCTCAGAAAAAATTCAAAGACACCGTCAAATTTATTGACGTTAACGGAGCTTATATTGCTCCTGGCTTTATGGATACCCACATTCACGGTATTGAAGGCTGGGGAACCGACGATTTCTCTTCCCAATCCATCCTTAAAATGTCGGAAGTTTTACCCAAATACGGCGTTACATCTTTTATTCCGACCTTATATTCCGCACCGAAAGAACAATTGATTAAAGGTATTCGGGCAATTGTCGAAGCAATGGGAAATGAAAAAGGAGCTAAAATTTTAGGCATTCACTTGGAAGGACCGTTCATTTCTCCGGATCGTCTTGGTGTACAAACTCCGGATTCGCTCAGTCCGGTCAACATAAATTTAATGGACGAACTGTTAGATGCCGCCGAAGGAAATATCGTAAATATGACAGTGGCTCCTGAACTCAAGAATATGCGGGAACTTGCTCTTTATTGTGTCTCTAAAGGAATTGTTCTTCAGGCCGGACACACTAACGCCACTTACGAACAAATGGTTGAAGGAATGCAGGTGCGGATTTTACATGTAACCCATTTGTTTAATGCCATGTGCCGAATGCACCACCGACATCCCGGAGCTGTCGGTGCCCTGTTTATTCATCCGGAACTCTCTTGTGAGATTATTGCCGACGGCATTCACATCAACCCGAACATCATCAAATTTCTGTTGCAATGCAAACCACTTGATAAGCTGGTTTTGGTAACAGATTCTCTTAAGCCGACCAAACAGAAAACACTGCCATTGATAGCTAACGGCGAAGAAGTTTATCTGGATAAATGCTTCTTACGAAAATCAGATGATGTAATTGCCGGATCGGCTCTTACCATGATTGACGGCGTTAAAAATCTGGTCTCCTTCGGACTTAATTTGGAACAAGCCATTCGTATGGCAGCCGCTAACCCTGCCGTCATCATGAGACAAGAGCACCTTGGATTGATAGCGCCGGGATATGACGCCGATTTGATCGTATTTGATAAAAAATTCAATACCTTATATACAATCATCAATGGAAAACTATTTGAAAAAGGAAAAATAAAATGAGAGTGCTGATAAGACCTGATTACGACAGTGTTTCCCTTTGGGCCGCTAATTACATTGCTTATAAAATCAAACGTTTCAAACCCACCCTCAAAAAACCTTTTGTCTTAGGACTGCCAACGGGTTCCACCCCGATGGGAACATTTAAAGAACTGATTAAAATGTACCAAGCCGGAAAACTTTCCTTTGAAAATGTTGTTACATTTAATATGGATGAATACATCGGTCTGGATGAAAAACACCCGCAAAGCTATCATCATTTTATGTGGGAAAACTTTTTCAAACACATCGATATTAAAAAGAACAATGTCCACATTCTCAACGGCATGACCAAAAATTACGAAAAAGAATGTGAACTTTACGAAAACACCATCAAAGCGTTTGGAGGTATTCATCTCTTTTTGGGTGGATTAGGCGAAGATGGTCATATTGCTTTTAACGAACCGGGATCATCTTTAACCTCAAGAACTCGTGTTAAAACCCTGACTTCCGACACCATTCAGGTAAACTCCCGCTTTTTTGACAACGATATTTCAAAAGTCCCGACCACGGCCTTAACTGTGGGTATCGGAACAATCATGGACGCGGAAGAAGTTATGATTTTGGCAACCGGCTCCAAAAAAGCCAGAGCCATTCACCATGCCATTGAAGGCAGTATCAATCACATGTGGCCGGTCAGTATTTTGCAAATGCACCAACACGGTATTATCGTCTGCGATGAGGATGCAACAAACGAACTCAAAGCAGATACGGTTCGATACTTCAAAGACATTGAAAAAAACAATTTCTGATTTACTGAGGCTCTCTTCCGAGAGCCTTTTTTATCCTCCCCTCAAATGTAACAGAAATATAAAAAAAGTATTTTTATACACTTTTTTGTTGCAAAAAAAAAAAATGACTTAGTATAGATAGTGTGTAGGCTTTAGATTTTATAACTGTGTGGGGTGTGCTATGATTAATACTAAGTATTTGTTATGTATTTCAACCTGTCTGCTGTTTTCAGGCAATGTACAGGCTTCCGATATTAACCTAACTTACGATTCGTCTGGCTTCCTCCCCGGCAGTTCTTCACTTTTTACATTACACACACCGAGTGAGCTAAGGCCTACATCCTCTTTTAATATAGACAATGCCGTCAAACTCGCTGCCGTTTGTTCTGTCGGTGGCGGCGGTTGTAACGGTCTCTCTTTCGGTTCGTCCGACAACTCCATGAATTTGAATAAAAGTTCTCAATGTGAAGACGATGGATATGTTCGTTCCTGTCCTGCCGGAGAAGTTAGAGATGAAAACAGCCTTTGTCCTCATGATAAATCTTATTTCAAATGCCGCAAAGCAGTAAACAGCTGTGATGACGGATATTCTCAGACTGCTTGTAACACAAGCACTCAAGTTCAGACAGCTTCTTATAAAAATGAGGCTGGAAATACCTGTTATCAGTGCCGCAACAAGACTTGTGCTGAGGGCGGATACACGGCTTCCATCACATCTTGTCAAAACGGTACAACTGTTACTTTTGCAAACCAAACTTGTTATTCCAATGTATCGGCAAAAACTTGTGAAAACGGCGGTTACAAATCTTCTATCCCAACTAACAACAAGTGTGATTCGACTACCTATTGCAGCAAGACCTGTTATACAAACTGTAAACAACCGACTTGTGAGGAAAGTGGTTATTTATCCTCTTGTCCAAGCAACCATGATTGTACAACCGTAACAACAGGTACTTACGGCAGAACTTGTTATAATGATGGCGGACAACCGACTTGTGAAACCGGAAACTATAAATCTGGCATTCCGACAAATTATGTTTGTACTCCGGTTACTTATTACGGTCGGACTTGTTATAAAGACTGTTATCAGCCACAATGCTCTGCCGGTGGTTATGTAGACGCCTGTCCGACCAACCAAATTGGTACTTCTGTTGCTTATTACGGCAGAAACTGTCTTAAAGATTGTTATCAACCTCAATGTGCTGCCGGCGGATATGTAGACACCTGTCCGACAGGACAAAGCGGTACGGCTGTTACCTATTATGGCAGAACCTGCTACAAAGGATGTGCTGCCGATGAGGTTGAAATTGTCTGTAAGTTTGGTTCAATTTTGTATTCAGATTTGAAGTGTTATTCCAAAACTCAGAAAACACCTATCGGCGTGGTTATTGACAACCTCGGCAAGCGAGCTCTCGCTTTAGACGAAGTCGCCGTTACAAGCAAAAATCCTGCAACCATAGAGACTTTTATAAAAGATCTCTATGCTGAAAACTATAGTAAAGCAGGTGTTTCCGGATGGTCTTACGCTACAGCAAACGATTTAGACATTATGAGAGAAAATGTTGAAACTCTGAATACGATTTTAGCATCCATCAGCGGAGCCAGCAAACTTGATACCACAAATGAGGGATATATCGGCGGTGAGGCAAGATTCCTCGAAGCTTATGATTATTTCGAAAATGTAGAGTTCGTAGAAGAAAGAGTAAATCGGTGCATGGGAGAAACGATATGCCTGGTCGCTGTTAATACTAACTTTGACATGAGTGGACATGATTTCAAAATACGTCTGGTACTCTTCTATGGTGATTGCGGATCTTACAACTCAAGTATTCCATCTAACAAGAAGTGTACCTCCATCATCTACAACGGTAACACCTGTTACAAAGATTGTCGGGATTATACCTGTTCTGACGGTGGATTCCAATCCAACAACAAATTCCAATGTTCAACAGGTACCCTTAAATCTGTTTCATATCACGGACTCACTTGCTACCATTGTACCGGAACTTCTACTCCGACATTAGCCAAAGATTGTTATATCGCAGGTTCTCAATATTTTGACTCTCTAAGTGAGGAATCGTGTAATTGTCCATATGGTGTAATAGGAGATATAGTAACAACCGCCTCCGGCAGTAAGACTTGCTACCGTTGTGGTCTCTACTCGGAATGTTATAAAAACGGAGCACAAATGTGTCTGATGTGTGATAAAAATCTTGCACCTATACAAGATTACTGCAACGGCGGTGAACGAGGAAGTACTTGTGCCTGTGGCGGTATTCACACTGAGCGTATGGCAGCCGCTCACTACTGCAGCATCCAAGGCACAAACCCTTGGTAATATACAAAAGGAGAAACTGAAAAAAGATCCCCTCTCTTATAGAGGGGGTCTTTTTTTCTCAACAATTTTTTCAATAAGAACGCCCCAGACGATTGGGTACTCCCCAAGCAGGTTCTCCTCGCGTCGTAAAGCTCAAACTCCTTTTCATTCGTTTTCGCTAATTTCTGCCAGTGGTCGCCGACCACTCCACTCCAAACTACGTTCACATCGAAAGGACTTTTCTATTTACACCAAACCCCTCTACAAGAGAGGGGTTTTTACCTAAAAAAAGCACAAATATTATTAAGAACGCCCTAGACGATTGGGTACTCCCGCAAGCGGGTCCTCCTCGCGTCGTAAGGTTCAAACTTCACTTTGTTTGTTTTCACCAACTATCCGCCCCGAACTCCGTCCAAATCGAAAGGTCTTCCTCATTTACACAAAACCCCTCTCTTAATGAGAGGGGTTTTGTGTAAATGGCGCGCCCTAGACGATTCGAACGTCTGACCCACAGCTTAGAAGGCTGTTGCTCTATCCAGCTGAGCTAAGGGCGCATCGGATATTTTAATACAAAAAAACAGGTTTAACTTTCGTTCCCTGTTCCTCCCGTCGGCTACCTGTTCCTTTTTCTTCAAACCGGAAACCAACGCTGGAAAATGTTGGTCGGGGCAGCAGGATTCGAACCTACGACATCTTGCTCCCAAAGCAAGCGCT
>CAZFRT010000089.1:0-6129 GCA_964521455.1 uncultured Azospirillum sp. | reverse complement strand
GCTATTGACGGAATACCAAGCTTAACAGCGTCGTACCAAGTCATTCTTTTTTCAGTGTCATGCAGAGCAAGCACAACATCTCTGCCGTTTATGGACGCAGCCAGAACGCCTACAGGCTTATTGTCTTTTTTGATGATTTTTACTTTGAATTTTTTAGTCATAGATTATTCTCCTACATAAAATAAATGTTGTTTTTTCGGGTATAAAATTCTTTTTCTCTGGCTGTCCAATCTAGCCAATCGCACAAATATTCAAACATTTGACCTTTTACTTTTTTTCTCTTTTTGAAGTATGATTCTGTTATTGCTCTCCAAACTGCCACGTCTGAAACTCCGAGTTCTCTGGCGACGCTGCGAATGGAGTTGTAAACTTCCAGTGTTTCAATGTTAATGATACTTCTAGCCATTGTGTTTCCTTAAAATAGAGGAGGGAGGGACTTGGGAAAATTATCAGGGGTTTTGATTGATAACAGCCCCTCCCAAAATTTCTAAAAAGGAATATCGTCGTTTAACCCGTCATCCATAGATTGAGATGGGTAACCATTATTTGTCTGACGGTGGTTTTGAGCATAAACCAATGTCTCCGTATAAGTTCTTGCTGAAAGAGCTGAAAGCTTAAGCAATTCATCCGGGAAAAGGTTAATTTGCTCACGTTTCCATTCATTTGTGGTTTTGTCTTTCCAAGAACGTTGCAAGCAAGCTCCGTAGGTTTGTTGTCCGTCTTTTTCTCGACAAAACACAGAAATACTTAAGCTTCTGTCGCGGAGACTGATTACTGGTTTATTTTCCATATTAAATTCCTTTCTTTTAAGGTGGGCGGCGAGACATAATAATTTATAATATTACTGATGGAGATTTATTGCCGCCCGTCGGTTAAACTAAAATATTGTAATTTCCGGGGATGTAACATCCAATCTTGCTCGCAAACTGGAGTAAGTCTTCAATGTATCCGCTTACCTCACCTTTCTTCCCTTTTTCAAAATTAAGGGGGCGGGGGATTTTTGTTTCGCCCTTGCTTGTTCTCACGATGTCAAAATAGAACATTCCCCGCATAAAGTAGTCAAACTGCCTTTCTGTGATGTTTCTCAAATCTTCGTAGCCGATATCGATAAGGGCTTGTTTAAGTCTTGGATAAATAGCCCCGAAGATATAACATTGCTGGTTTCGTGAGACGGTATCTTTTATATCCTTGGTTTCGACGTCAAAAGGCTTGAAATGACGCGTTAGCTTATTGTTCATCGCCTCAACGTATCTGTGCCAATCGGAAATATTTAAAATTGCATGTTTCACAACTTACATCCTATAATCAAAATCAGGTAAAAAATCAGCCAAAGGGTCATTTCAATAAGCTATTGTATCGTTAATAGCAGATACTCTGTTGTACTCAGACATCAAAGTATCATACCAACCAGTTGATCCGGCTTCTTGAAGTTCTTTTAATAAGCTGTTTATGCGGTCAATCGCTGATTTTGTCGCCGTAGCAAAACTCTCCGATGTTTGCTTTTTCAGCCAGCCCAAAGCACTCTCATATCTTTCCGATAGAGATTTCTTTTCAGCCGGAGGGGTATATTCTGCTCCTGAGGAAACAGCTTTGTTAATTGCTTTTGTTTGTGCTGTTTTGACTGCTTTTGCCTCTTTTTCAAAATCAGATTTTTCTGAAGCGTTTTCTTGGCTAAGCTTCAAAACCAACTCATCTGCGGAGCAAACAGCCGTGTCAATACCGATACCAAAGTTGCCTAAGGCTCTTCCCCATGCGGAAGTTTCAGCATTTTCGTACATTGCAAATTTGTTAACACCACCTTTATCCAAAGTTTCTCTCGCGAAACCGTTTGCCCGAACAACACCTTTGTCATCAATGACTTGAGCTTCAAAAATAACGCTTTTCTCGTCTTCCCGAACAATTCTACTTATCAAAGAATAGTCTTTGTGGGTGTTGCGAAATTCTTTAAGCCTTTCGTTAACCGTAACATATTCTTTTCCTTTTATGTTTGTCGTCTTCATGGTACCCCCCCAAATTGTTAAATCGATAAAATTACAAAGCCAGCACCGGACGGACGTAGTTATAGTTATTCTTACTGTAGTAGTTGTAAATACCATTACCCATATTCAAACCCCAAGAATAGTTATTATTGTACTCGGTAGACGACCAATACCATCCATCTTTCAGTGGTTCACCGCCAGCCTCAGCCAAAGCTTTGTTGACGGCTTCTTTGTGAATATACATAAGCATGAGTTCTTTCTGAGTTGGCAAGTGATACGGCAAGCTTGTTTCTTTGGCTAACTTGTCGCAGTACTCAACAGCATCGTTCCATTTCATTTTATCCGGAGCGTCAGCATTGTAAGCGTAAAGCTCTTTACCCTCCTCGTTAATCCCGACAAAAATGCAGTTTTCAGGAATTTCCGGAGCTTGCTCATCATCTTGGTCGTTTGCCGGGGTATTTTGAGGAGCGGGAATATAAAGCCCTAATTCCGGTAATTCTGCGTGCATGTGAGCGTTTAAAACTTCTTCGTATGTTTCGAGCAAAAGTACATTTTTCACTGTTTTTGTTCCTTTTTTGCGTGTTAATCCATAAATCCATAAATACGGAGATAAACCATAACCACCGAGGTTACGAAAAAACCGATTGCCATGGCGAGAAAGAAATTAACGATTTCCTCTTCCTTACGAATTTTTTCTTTTAACTTCCTGAACTCCGCTGCGTTAGCTGAAAAATATTCCATCGGCATATTACCTCCTAGTTATAAGCTTGTCTCAAAACCTTGGAAACTTCGCTGTCGACAAATTTTCTGAAAAGAACAACATCGTCAAAATTCAGATTTTCTTCGTCTTCTTCCCCAAGATATTCGTTAATTGAAATAAGAATTTCATCATCAGACAAGTCATCGACAAAAGCCCCAAACAAATTCCATTCGTTGGTTTCGCGGTCTTTGAATTGTTCGAAAGTGTCGGCATATTCTCCGAAAAGCTTGCCATCGACAAAGTTGTTTTTCTCCTCGAACATGATTTGTCTGATTTGATAATCTTTTAACATTGTTTTGACCTCGTTTGTTATCTTATAAGGTAAATATATAGCAGATATGCTATTAAGTCAATAGCAAATATGCTAAAATTTCAATAAAAATGCACAGTTTATTCTATAGTATTGAAAAACAACAAAAGATTTTTTATAAAAAGATATAAAAAAAACCGCCCGAAGGCGGCTGATCTTTAATATAAATAGTAAAAGTATTATTTGTTTATTGACATTTTTAGGTTTAAAGCTATAATAAAAATGTATCCAGTTAATCTGGCTTGCAAGACCTCGCCATTAAATTGGAAGGCAAAATACAAAGTTTTCCCGCTCTGTACACATCGGGCTTTAAAACCTCAACAACGGTTGAAGGTCGCCGTAGACAAGAGATAGCAATTGGTCTGCGGCGTTTTTATTTTATACCAAGAGATTGCTTTATCTTGTTTTCTAATTCTAACATTTCATTTTCAGAAATTTTTATAGTACAATATTTACGTTCGCCATTAGGACCTTTGCCGCACCTGATTGGCGACAATCTTTCCATTGATACAACATTTATCATATCTGTTTTTACCCATGGATTTGTTGACTCAAAAGGTTTTGGCAACTTTCTTGGAAGATTAAGTTGAAAGTGGTAAGGTTCTTTAGGATAAGGAGAGGTGGTGCTTAGCGGAATAACTGTACACAGTTTTCCCCGGGACCGAAAACGCGGAGAAACGATAATTACCGGCCGAACTTTTGTCATTTCTGGTTCTTTGAAGCCGGTATAATCGCAAATAAGAATAGCTCCTTTGTCTGGATAATATTTTAATGCCATTATATTTTCCGCAAATTGACGATGTTAACCACGCGGCCGAGAATTCGAATATCGCTGAGCTTAAAGGCCAGAGAGTCGTAAACAGGATTGTCGGATTTGATGATAATTTGCCCGTTGAAGCTGTTTTGCAGGCGTTTTATGGAAAGTCCTGTATCTGATTTTAAAACATAAATGCCGTCGGAGCCCATAGCTTGAGAAGTGGTATCCACAAAAACAAAATCCCCGTCGTTTATTGTTGTGGCCATTGAATCTCCAACGGCTTTGACGATTTTTACATTTTGCGGGCTGGTTTGGGAAATGGCCTTAAAATCAGTGTATGGCATTTGCCAAATCCCAACAACTTTTTCTTCCGGATTTTCAATGCCCGAGCCGCAGCAGGCGGAAACGTCCAGCATTTCTATTCCTACTGTGTCCGGCAAAGGTTTTTTGAAAAAAGAGGAAACTGCACCGGCAATTTTATCCGCAACAATATTTACGCCGCCAATGTGGGCAGGAATGGGAAAGGAAGAAAGCGGTAAGTCTGTTAATTCTTGCTCATCTACTTCTAGTATTCTGGCTAATCCCTTCCTAAAACCTTCATCCAAGCGTTTGGGAGATTTTTCTTTTACAAACTTTTGTAAATAAGTTGGGTTTTTCCCCAGCGTGATAGAAATATAGTTATATGATAAATTTTTATCAGCGACCAGTTTGCCTACTTTTTCTTTTATTTCCTGAATTGTTGCCATGTTTCCTCCTTTTTAAAAAGGATATAGCATAAGTGCTATTTTGTAAAGTTGTTAAAATAATGCAAATATGCTATTGACATTTTAGCAAATATGCTATACATATACTATATTCTTAAAAAATGAGGGATAAAATGACAAAAAAAGAATTTTTAGCAACAGTCGAAAAATTTTTAAAAGAGACAAAGATGGCACCTACAACGTTTGGAACAAAGTCTTTAGAAGATCCGATGTTTGTTCTCCGACTTAGAGATGGCCGAGAGTGCCGCGAAGAAACTCAAAACAAAGTGCTCAAATTCATTAAAAACTACAAGGAGAAGGCTAATGGATAAATACGAGAAATTAGCTGAATCTTTCAATTCAACAGGCTTAGTAACAGCTGATGACTGGATGAACTCCTACAGGGGAAAGAAATGATAGATATATTTTCACCATTTTTTTGGATTGGTTTTGCTGTAGGAGTAATCATAGTATGTATTATAGAATTTTGCGATTAGTTATACTGCATAGTGTCTTTTTTACATTTCGGACATTTGTAAGTATTAAGGATTTTGCCTTCGCTTCTCAATTGAGAAATAAGGGTAAAAATTACATCAGAATCACATCTTTGGCAATGAGTTGGTGGAATATTGTTTCCATATTTGCTAAAAGATTTGAATTTTTTAGACAATTCGTCAAGTTTGGAACCGTATTTCATCCAGAAAATAAGAGAACTTCCGGCGGCACCAAAAACAATTCCGGCAATCAAGTTAATCCAATCAATCATGCTGGGGTTCACTCCTTTCTTAAAGTTATTTACCACAATGTTTTAACCGAAACCCTAACAAACAATCGATACGGAGTCAAATCTAGATGAAAAAATATGCTGCTAAAATACGCAAATTGGATGCTCTGGTTCAGAAATGGGCATGCCGGCAGGTTAGTTATGTTTCCGGTTATCGTGCCGAGTGTGGGCACCATTACATTGGGCGGGCTAATTTGCTTCTTCGTTGGAATTTGAAGAACATCATCCCTTTGACGATGGCAGAACACCGGCAACTTCATGACGGGAATTTGAACTGGGATATATCTAACCCTTTTCGAAAGCAAGTTTTAATCAATATGAAAAACAAAGGTCTGAAGTCGTACCTTCTGGAAAAAGGCCTGACGTTAGAAGATTTTTTGAAAGAACGAGAAACCGAGCTTTTAGAAGCTCTGAAAGGATAAGTAATGAGAAGACTTATTGACTTATTTCGGGGCAAAAGCCCATCTCCCAAACATCAATACGATATGCGGACAGAAATGGTTTACAGCTATGAGCTTAATTTGTTGAGAGTTGCGGCTTTTAACAAAGGAGAACGGGAAGAGGCGATTAAAAAACTCAGAGCTTTCTCGGCTTGGAGATTAGCGAATGGTAAGTAGACTAAAGGGTTTTATTTGGCTGCTTGCGATGAGATTTAAGATTTGGAAACTGAGAAGGAGGGTTAAGAGAAAATGAAGGCAACAAAAACCATTGTTATTCCACTTTTATCTGGTGAGAAAAGACGGATTGTAAAAAGCGAAGTTATGGCCGTTGAAGAACAGTTTAATATTGAAGGTGG
>CAZFRT010000088.1:0-6166 GCA_964521455.1 uncultured Azospirillum sp. | reverse complement strand
ATTGGTTGATGTTTCTACATTAAGCGATAATGAAAAAGCTCTGTATACGGAACTGGAACATCGCTATGCGGAAAGCAATCCCGGTGTGGCTAAAGAGTTGGCATCTCAAACATTTAAGTTGCATCAGGAATTCTTGAACAATGGACAATATACTGAGGCTGAAAGTTTATTAATGCATAGCCATAACAACTTTGAAAGTTTGGAGGCAAAAGCTGAACGAGCTGAAGCTTACAAAGTTGACGAGGGTGATGGTAGAGGTTTGGTTAGATCCAAAAATGGAGCCGCTCAAGCCTATGCCCGGTATCAAGAGGCTTTGGTTGAAGTAAAATCGGCAGAACAAGGACTGGCAGCAGTAAAAGGTTTGCCGCAAGATAATCCGGAGCGTTTGGCCGCGGAATTAAGACATGCTCAGGCCATTAAAGGTTTGGTTCATGACCAGATGGCAATGTCCAGAGCGGATGTTGACTTATATAAAGATCAATTGAAACATGATATTCATGATGCGAAAGATGTTCGTCATCAGGCAGAGGAAGACATTCGCCGGTACGATAAGATAGAAAAACGTGTTGCCGAAATTGATAAGAAATTAGGTAGGCATGGTATTGAGAATAATGAAGCTCCTGAATTAAAAGGAAATTATGACTCAGATAAAAGAGAAGCCAAGGAATACCTGAACACGGCAGAGGGTAATATAAAAGAATACGATAAAATTCAGAAGCTTAATCAGGAAAAGGCAGCTCTTCTTGCCGAAAAAGAGAGACTGGGAACTAAACCTCAACTGGCTTTGCGTTATAGAACAGCCGATGCTGATGTGAAGGCTTTGGAAGCTGATATGCAAGCCTTTAAAAACGGCGATATTTCAAAACTTCCAGGGTATCAGCAAGATGATTTTGCCAATTCCGAATTGGCAAAAGCCCAAAGTCGCTTGTTTAGAGAACATATGGGGTTGAAAGACGATGAAGAAATTGTTGGGGATAAAGGACAACAATCTCAAGCCGATGCAAATGTTGTTCCTCAAGAAAAAGATGCTGAATTTTACAAAGGTATTTCCGGTATTATCGGAAAAATGAAAGAAACAGCAGAATCCGGCGGTAAAATTTCAGATGTTATAAAGGATGCAATAAAATCAGAAGAAATTAGTCCTGATCAGGCAAAAGAGTTAAATGAGGCTTGGCATAAACATGCAGGAGATCGCGGAGGTACTCTTGGAAGACTCAACGCAATGGAAAAAGATTTTAATGAGAAAATAGAATCTTCGACGGGAACAAAAGTAGATGATAAAGTTGCTAATGCCGTTAAATCACGTAAGACTAGATATTATTAGAAAAATATAAAAAGACGATAATGTTTTTTGTAAAAATATCGAAATTTGACAAAAAAATATTGAATCACATTAAAAAATGTGGTACATTACTGTCAATCAATAATATTTTATCGGGAGATTTTAGTTATGGATGCAAAAATTGCAGCTGCAAAAATTCAATCTGGTTTAGATAATGTCAGTATCAAAGAATTACTGGACTTATACAAAAGCCTCAAAGGAAACAATGAATATGCTTCTGAAATGGCTTCTTTAAATGAATATGCCAGAAAACATATTGCAGCGTTTAATGACGCCAAATTCGGTATTTCTTTGGAAGATGCCGTTGAATATCAGCAGATGATAAACACGTTTGGCCGTGATGAAAACGGAAATCTTACCGAAGAAGCCAAAGCTGCTCAGGAAAAAATCAAAACAATAGCTGCTGAAAGCAAAAAAGAAATTTTGGGCACTAAACTGACCGACGCTCAAAAAGCCATTTTGGATGAGCACGGTTTTATGTACGACGAAACTGTTGAAAGCCTCGGTAAATATCAAAGTTTGGATGCTGCACTCAAACTTCTGAAAGATAACGGTCAGGAAGTCAAAGCTAATGGAACCTCACAACAGCAAAAATCTGCTCCGGCAATAACAGTTGACGAAGCTCAGGAAAATGATGAGATTGCCCATAACGTACACGAAACTGAAAAATCTACTTTGAAAAATAATGCCTCTATCCTTGATACAGAGCTTGACGAAGAAAATATGGATAAAGAAGACAAAGAAAAAATTTCCATGTTTGAAAGTGTTGTCAATCGTATCAACATTACCGATGAACAGTCAGGTGTTCCGGCTCAGATATATGTAGATAAATTAATCGGTGCTTCTTTCCTTGAGGCACAGGCTTTAAGTCTTGGCGATGCTCAAGTCGAAAAGATGAATGATAAAGAGAAAAACAAAAAACTTTTGGATGACTTTTTATCAATTGCTTTAACAAAAATCGCTTCAACTGCCGCTGCGGATGAAATTAGAAAGCCTCAGGGTAAGGAATGCGATCCTCGTTCTCCGGAATATAAAACCTATCTTCAGGAATATTCCGTTAAAGTCAAAAACACTATCGGAAATGTCCTGAGCGAGAAAGACAAGCCGATTAACCTGTCTGCCGGAAACGTGATTACATCTTGTGCCGACAGTGTTGTCAAGCTGGAAGACTATGTTCGCACTTTGGGAAACAAGTTTTCCAATTCTCCTGTTGTGAAAAAATTCAAAGGCAGTGTTGAAACTTTTGACAAAGGCTGTCGAGAAGTTTGGAAAAATAAATGGGATATTGCCAAAGGTATTGTTGCCAGCGTCAGACGCAATAAATGGCAGGTAGGACTTGGTTTGACCGGATCTGCCGCTGTAACCGGTGCCGCTGTTTTAGCTCCGCAGGTTACAGTTCCTGTCATGGTCGGATATATGGCTTATTCTTCTGCAACTGCCTGGGTTGCTCCGATTTTGGATGAAGCATCCGCTTTGCGTAAAGATGCCAAAAAACAAGGTAAAAAACTCGGATTTTTGGCCTCATTGAAGCAAGCCCGTAAAAATAAGGCAGCAGATGCCACATATAAAAGAAAAGCCGCTATTAACACCGGATTTGCTGTCCTCGGCGGCGGTTTAATCGGTGCCGGACATATAGCCGGTTGGTTTGGCGGAGCCTCTGCAGCAGCTGCTGTCAGTGAGCGGACAATCGCGACAATTACCCGTGTTGCCGGTTCAAACACGGCTTTGGGTGTTGAAACCGTTTTCGCAAGGAATGCTTATAAAAATGCTCCTGAAGACAAAAAAGAAGAATTAAGAAAGAACTATGTCTTGGCAAGAAATGCTCTGGGTCTCGGAGTAGTTGTCGGAGGTATAGTAACTTATGCCGGTTTAAGCCATGGAGGCGGAAATGCTCAGCAAGTTACGGATAACGCTTTTGATGAAGCTGCTCAGTCAGGAACTCCGGAAGTGGATGCCAATGCAAATGCTGACATTAATGCTGATAATAATGCTAATGTTGATGTGGCAGCCGATGATTACTTTGTTGAAAAAATTCCGGAATACAATTCAGATATGGGCATTACCAAAGGTCAATACGCAACTCTGTTGAAAACCCGTTCATCTGAAGATTTGTTAAGAATGTATAACAATCTGGATGATGATATGATGAAAAACTTTGAAGGTATGACTAGAGAGCAGGTTTTGTATAAATACAACCGCTTGGATGCCGTTACCAAAATTGTTAATGCCAAAACGGGCGTTTCCATTGATGGAGCCACCCGCCATGTTTGGGATGCCGAATTAAAAGATTTGAAGTCTATGTTGGAATGCGGAGATCAGTTGAGTGCAGAACGTGCGGCTGCCGCTAAAGCTGCTTTGTTACATATCAAAGATAACGGACAATATGTCGGTCCGGGAGCTGATCGCGGAGTTAGCGATTTCTACCTGAAGAAAGTTGACGGCAGACCTTGTCCGGAAGATAATGTTAACTACTATGAACATAGTGGTAAAGCTCCTTCAAAACCATCGGTAACAACGGTTGTTCCGGAGCCTCAACCGGATGTTGTTCCTGAGGCACAGCCGGATCCGGTAGTAATTAAAAAACCGGTAGTTGTTGAGGTTGAAAAAGAAAAAGTCGTTACGGTTGTTGTTGAAAACAATCAAGGTGAAGAATTACCTGCGGCAGGAACCAAATATGTACCGTTAAATATGAAGTTTAATACCGAATTTGATAAAGGCGGTAATATGATGGAAATTCTGCAGAAGAAATATCCGGGAATCGTCGTTGCCATGGTGGATGGTGAAGCTAAATTTTACGTTCCGTCTACGAATAATGAAGGTATTGAACTGCAGATTATGACCAAAGCCGAAATGGCAGCTCAAAACGGCGGTGAAAATCTGAATGCCGATTATCAGGTTAAAAATTCAGACCAACTGAATGGAAACTTGAAAAAAGGCAGTACAGGTGTTAACCAACAAGGTGCATACCAGAATCCTGGTAATGAAAGATAGAGACAACTAATAAAAAATCCCTCTCATCGGAGAGGGATTTTTTTTATTTATAATTTCTGATGTATCGGGTGTTTTTACCGACACGAGATAAAATCTCATAACTGATGGTTCCCGCATCGCGTCCCATGTCATCCAGAGTATAATCATCAAAAATGACATAAGCCATATCTCCGTTTTGAAGATTGTCAATTTCCGTAACATCGCAAATAATATTATCCATAGACAAGCGTCCGAGAATTCTGGATTCGTGCAACTTGCCGCAGACATTGAAAAACAATTTGCCGACATTGGATAAACTGCGGGGAATGCCGTCGCCGTAACCAATTGAAACAATGGCGATTTTTCTGTTCGAATTGGCTCTGTACGTTGCCGAATAACCGACAAATTCCCCTTTAGGCAAAGCGGTAATCTGCAAAATCGGAGCCTTGACGGTAACAACGTTTTTCATCTGGTTTGTACGGTAAGGAGCCGTGTTGATGCCATACATGGCCGCTCCGAGACGAACCATGTCTTTTTGAAAATCTTCGCCGAGAAAAGTTCCGTCCGATGCGGATAAAGAAGCCGGAAGGTTAGGAAAAAATCTTTCTTTCAGGCGGTTAAACGTTGTCAGTTGGTGTTCGTTCATAAAGTGTTCTTTCGCATCACCGCAAGCCAAATGTGACATTACGAAGGAAAATTCTTTTTTGTCTTCGGCACTGAGTTGCTCTAAGTCATGTTCTCTGAAACCGAGACGATTTAATCCTGTTTCTATGTTAATAATCGGGCGAATGCCTTTAATTCTGTTTTGTTTCCAAAATTCAAGCTGTTCCGGTGAGCTGATGACCGGAGTAAGTCGACATTTTTGAAAACTATCCAAACTGTCTTCTCCAATCCCTTGAAGTACATAAATATCAGCCTCGGGAACAACCGGACGGATTCTCTCTCCTTCAATTCCGTGTGCTACAAAAAAGTTACGGCATTTTGCCTCCGTATAAAGCTTTTTTGCCACTTCAACGGCACTTAAGCCGTAAGCATCGTCTTTAACAACGGCGGCAGCGATTGATTTTTCGGACATTTTGTGCAGTGTTCGGTAATTATCCAACAGATTATTTAAATTAATTTCTAAAATTGGTCTTGTTAAAATACTCATAACTCAATATTATCCTTACATAAACTTTCCCTAAGGAACAAAATTAAATGAAGTTTATCGACACCCATATTCATTTGCAAGATTTTAAGACGAGATGTGCAACGGATATTATTGTTTCCGGAAGAACTTGTGGTGTGGAAAAATTTGTTTGTGCGTCAATTGTTCAGAATGATTGGGAAAAAATCACCGAATTGTATGATAGGTTTCCGAATAAAATCATTCCTGCGTTCGGGCTGCACCCTTGGTATATTGATAAGATTTCTTCGGATTGGGAAATTAGTCTGGAAAAAATGCTGGAAAAATATCCTGGAGCTTTGGTTGGTGAAACCGGTTTGGACAGATTGCGTTTTCCGGAAAAAGAACCTCAAAACACTATCTTTCGCAAGCATATTGAAATTGCAAAAAAATATCGTCGTCCGTTGTTAATTCATGCGGTTAAATGTCAAGATTGGCTGGAAGAATATTGGCCGATTTTACCGGAAAAATTTGTGTTTCACTCTTATAACGGGCGATCGGAATTGTTAAAAAAGATTATTTCACGAGGCGGGTATGTCTCCTTTTCAGCCTCAATCCTCAAAAATAGGGATAAAGAAAAGCTTCTTAAAGCTGTTCCGATTGAAAGAATGCTGTTGGAAACCGACGGACCATGTGAAACAAACACTTTCGTCTTGTCATTGCGACTCAATTTATTGCCGAAAGTATTC
>CAZFRT010000087.1:0-6189 GCA_964521455.1 uncultured Azospirillum sp. | reverse complement strand
TTTTCGGTTTGGGATTCGATGAGACGGTTATACTTTATGGATGAAACCGGTAATGGAAAAAATATTCGCAATGTTTTTGCATCCGCTCCGGTTCCGGCAGCAATTTTGGTCGGACCGGAAGGAGGTTTTTCCGAAAAAGAATTGGAAAAATTAAGAAAACAGCCTTATACTGAAGCGGTTACCATGGGTAAACGAATTTTAAGAGCAGAAACAGCTGTTGCCGCGGCATTATCTTGCTGGCAGGCTCTGAGCGGGGATTGGACGGATTAAAGGAGAAAACGGATTGAAAATACTGGTTGCCGATGATCATGAGTTGTTTTTGAAGGGTTTGGAACTTGTTCTGCAAAGCATGAATAAGGAAATGGAGTTGTCCTTTGCCAAGAATTATACTGAAATTTTTGACATCTTGAAAAAAGATAAAAATTTTGACTTGATTTTAACCGACTTGGCTATGCCTGGAGCAAAATGGATGGATGCTATTTCTAAAATTCATCAATTGGTTCCGGAAGTGCCGATGATTATTCTCTCCGCGGTGTTTGATAAAGAAATCGTGCAAAAAACAATTGAAATCGGGGTTTCCGGTTATATTCCGAAAACCTCTTCAAATGCTGTTATTTTAAGTGCTGTTAATCTGGTGATGTCCGGAGGGGTTTATATTCCAGCAGAATTGTTAAATAATAGGGGGCTGAGCAATGAATTTGATGCCTTAAAGCAGGTTGAAAATCAAGTTGAAACCCATTCGGAGGAAAAAGCCAAAAATTTAACTCCGCGGCAGATTGATGTTATTGAGTGTATAGCCAGAGGTTGCTCAAATAAACAAATAGCTTATGAATTGGGTTTAACGGAAGGAACCGTAAAGCTTCATGTTACGGCAATTTTGAAATTACTGAATGTTTATAACCGGACGGGAGCTGTTATGGAAGCGGCTCGCTTAGGATTAATAAAAAAAAGATGAGTAGCAAAGAGTTTAATATTGATAATATTCGCCAGTATGACGAGATTTTTGGTCGAGAAAAAATGCGGAACTTATTCTCTGAATATAAACAAAAAGCGGAAGATGATTTGTCTCGGGTGACACAGCTTTTGAAACAGTCTCAGATGGAGGATTTGCGGTTAATATACCATAGCTTACGTTCTTCTTCGCAAGTTTTCGGCATGATGGGTTTTTCTTTTGCATGTCAGGATATTGAACAAAAAATATTGGATGGCGAAAAAAACGACAATCTTAATAAGTTTATCCGATTAAGCCGTCAAATCTATGAACAAGAACTTGTTGATGTCATGGCATTTCTGAAATAGGAGCGACAATGAAAAGTAGTGAAGATAAAAAAACGCAAAAACTTCCGCCTTATGTCAAGGCAATATACGGTTGGCTGTATTGCAGTTGGCAGATGAGCCGTTTTTTCGATCAGGTATGGCTGTTAAAGCTTTTAACTTTAGGAAATTACGGCAAGTTGCAGACTTCTTTGCTGAAAGAAGTTCATTCTAAAAGCAAGGTGCTTCAAATAGGAGCAACATTTGGGGATCAAATTGAGAAAACGGTGGAAAAGATCGGTTTTGATGGGAAATACGACTTGATGGATGTTTGCGGAACACAGATTCGTCGTTGTGAAGAGAAATATAAATATTTATTTCCGAATATGCGTTTTATTTGTCAGGACGGCACAGTCGAATTAAACGATAAATATGATGTTATTATTTGTTATAATCTTTTGCATGAACTTCCGATTTTATCCAAAATAAAAGTCGTGGATAATGCTCTCAATAGCCTGAATGAAAAAGGCAGGGTGGTGTTTGTGGATTATCATAATCCGTCTTTTTGGCACCCGTTGAGATATGTTGTACGGATGTTTAATCGTTTGTATCAACCGTTTGCTGAAAAAATGTGGGATAGAGAAATTCACTCCTATGCAACCCAAACCCGAGGTTTTACATGGCGAAAAACCACTTTTTTCGGTGGATTTTATCAAAAAACCGTTGCTGTAAAAAAACAAAAATTAGTTGAATAACTGGTTAATGGCTTCAGCTACAAACAAAGCCGGATCCAAACGTTTCTTAGGCTGAAAATCCAAAGCTTCCGAAGAATCGCAGGCAATGGCGTATCTATCGTCAAATAAAGATTGCACAAAACGCAAATGCTTCGGTGTGAGCCATTTTTCTCCGGTGAAAATCAAGACAGGTTTTCCGGAACCACAGGATTCACAACTCATTGAAACTGAATCTCCGGTAACCAAAATTCTATCCCCGCAGGCCCAAAAACCCATAATCGGATTTTCTTTTTTCTCTCCCCAAAGATATGTGTAGGCGGGAATATCTTTTAATTCATTCATAATAAATTCTTCGGCTTGTTTTCCGGTGCGTTTTGAATCTGTAATAAGAATGGAACCGCCGACTTTGGTGTGTATTTTCTTTATTTCGTCAGCCAATCGTTTGGCATTTTCCAAAGTAAAAGGCTTTCCTTTAATAGCCCCTCCGATAATAACGGTTGTAAAAGGTCGCGGAAGATGAGAGAAAGAATTTTCCCATTTTGCTTTAGCTTCTGCCATGGCTTTTTCGGTAACGCGGTGCGGACTCCCGGTGATAAACATAAAGTTTTCGGGATGATTTTTTCGTCTGTCATGTTCGGGAACAACAACCAAGTCAAAATCTTTGGCTTCAAAATTCTGAATCCGCATGAGCTGAAGGGCTTTGGTTTTGCCTTTTGACTGTTTTTTGATCCAGCGGGCAACGGGAGCCGTTCTTCGACTGCCGGATAAAACCAGATCAGGAAATTTATATGAAATATCCGAGCTTTTGATTTTGTTCACACCGAGAAGAGAGGCTCCTTTTAAGAGGTTTGGCAGTTTTGCCAAACAAGTATATTCGATTTTTTTCTCAATAACATCATAATCTTGAGGGTTCAACGCTTGTGCAACACCTCTTAACTGTCCGGCACTTCCGGCACGGTTGTCTATTAAAAGCCAGATTGTTTTTTTCATATTTGATAACTCTAAAAATTAGATAGTAAATCGATTCGAGTATGATAATATCTTATTTAATAGAATTAACAAATGTTTTTTGCAAAGGGTTAAACAGATGAAAATAGCGGGTATTTTAATTGCGGTTGCTGTTTTTTTGGGGGCGAACTCTGCTGAGGCACAATATTCTTCACAAAAAGAAGCCCAATATCTGGCAACGTTGAAAGCCGTTGTTAATTTTAAAATTGATGACGAAGAACGCCTGAAAGATGTTGAAGCTTTACGTCAAAACCAGAGCTTTAATCGAAAATTGCAAAGAATGTTGAACAAGCTCAGCAATGCCCGAACTAAAAATTCCACCAATCGTCAGGTTTTGAAAATTCTCGAAAAAGCGGGTGAAGATATCTATAAGTTGCTGGATTAAGAATTGTTTAAGGAAAAAGTTATACATTAAATACAAAGAATTGCGGGATATTTAAAATGGAAGCTGTTCAATCAGATAAAATGAATTTTTCCGGGCGGATTCAAAATCTGCGGAAAAAATTGCACAGGATGGAGGGTTTCACTCCCGTAGAAAAAATTACGCCGGCATTAGAACAAACGGTTTCTCAGTCTTCCGTTGGCGGTAATCAAAATGCGGATACATTGGAATTGTGATGAAAAAATATTTTCTTTTCTTTTTAGCTTTTTTATGTACGGCTTGTTCTCATTCAACAGATGATGTTTTTAAAGTCTATGATTCTGATTATGACCGAATTATCAATAACGTCCGTGTTAAAGAAAAAACACCATATTACGTTACTTATGAATACAAAGATGTCCGCATTGATGAAATTGCTTTTTTAGCATCTAAATATTGTCATGACCAAGGCGGAAAAAAAGCCGTTCTTAACAATTCGATTTTGTATCGAAATTATTCCAGACGAGCAACATTTGATTGTGTGGAGTTGCAAAACTAATTTTCTCTTCCTATATAAAAATTAAAAGAAGTTAGTTAGAAAGCTGCAAAAATGAATAAAAATTTGTATCATGTATTAGGTGTTTCCAAAGATGCAAGTGAGGCTGAAATTAAATCAGCATACCGTAAACTTGCCCGAAAATACCATCCTGATTTAAATAAGGATGATAAGAACGCGGCTGAAAAATTTAAAGAAGTGTCAGGTGCGTACGATATTTTAGGCGATAAAGAAAAACGGAAAAAATACGATAATAATGAAATAGACGCCGATGGCAAACCCACTGGCTTCGGAGCAGGTTTCGGCGGTGGCGGTAATCCGTTCGGCAATGGAAGTAATCCTTTTGGAGGCGGCAGAACTTACACCTATAGCGGTAATGGGGCTGATTTTGATTTTTCTTCAATCTTTGGCGAAGATATATTTTCCCAGTTTAATGCCGGAGGCAATGGCGGCTTCCAAGGCTTTGGCGGAGCATCCCGACGTCCGCGTAAAGGTGAAGATATTGCTTATACCATGAAAGTGGATTTTCTTGATGCCGCTCAGGGAGCTGAGAAAAGCGTCATTATTCAGGGAAAGAATATTAATGTTAAGATTCCCGCCGGCAGTCAGAATAATCAAACGCTTCGTTTGAAAGGGTTGGGATACCCAAGCCCGAATGGTGGTGAAAACGGCGATGTCTTGATTACTTTGAATGTGGGCAAACATCCGTATTTTACGGCAGACGGAAACAATATCGAGTTGGAACTGCCGATTTCAATAAAAGAAGCTGTTTTAGGCGGAAAAATAACGATTCCGACCATCAGCGGAAAAGTTGCGGTTAATGTTCCTGCTTATTCCGACAGTGGGGATAAATTGCGGTTAAAAGGTAAAGGAATCAAAAGTCGCAGCGGACAGGGTGACCAGATTGTAACGCTCAAAATTGTTTCGCCAAAAACCAAAAACGCTGAACTGGAAAAGGTTTTATCTTCCTTGCCGGAGGAAACAATTAGGAACTTTTAATGCTTCTGACGAACTTGCGTGATTTTGAATGGTATAATGAGCCGGAGGACGTTTCTTTCGAAGAACGCGGCATGACGGTTTTAACCAAAAACAAAACTGATTTTTGGCAAAGCAAACATCATAATTTCCATAAAGATGACGGACATTTTTTCTTTACCCGTCGTGTTGGTAATTTTAGCTTGGATGTAAAATGGATTTTTGAACCGGAAGGAAAATTTAACCAATGCGGAATTATGGTGCGGGTAGATGAAAGAAATTGGTTTAAGGCTTCGGTAATGTATGATGCCCCAAATCGTCCGATGTTAGGTTCCTGTGTAACCAATAACGGTTATTCCGATTGGGCCGCTCAAAAAATTCCGGAAGGAGTGGGAGAAATCTGGTATAGGGTAAAACGTATAAACGGAGACTATGTGATTTTTTACTCCTTGGACGGAGAATATTTTGAACAAATTCGCCTGCTTCATTTGGTTAATGATACTCCGGAAGTAAAAGCCGGAGCTTATGCTTGTTCTCCGCAAAGGGGCGGCTTTGAAGCCATTTTAACTCAAATAGATTTTTTCTGAATTTTGTCTATTTTCTCTATTGCACGCATATAAAAAATATGATAATATTTTAGTTATGAAAGATATTATTATGGAAACTATTTGTAAAGCGGATTTCCCGCAGATACATGTTTTCATAATAATGTCTTTTTAGAGATTAGCTAACTAAATACTAATTAAATTAATACGACTTTTTATGAAAGCAAAAAGCATCTTCTGGGTATTCTTTCTTTTGGTTACTGTAATCCTGACATCCTGCTCGAAAGCAAAAGACTACGAGTATGTGGAAACTGTTAAGTTTGAGGCTCTTCTTGAGCACCATCATCGTGGGTGTTCTTTTTATGACTTGGTTTGTACAAAAGATGGTACGGTAAAAACAATCGAGCTTGGTTCGACAAGAGATCTGGCTTTCCGTCTTCAGGAGTTTCGTCAGGGCGATGAGGTATTGCTATATAAAAACGGCAACAGTTACTATATCGCCAGTGAGAAATTAACACCGGAATCTATAAAAAAAGAAAATGAGAAAACAGTAGATAATATTTTGATAGTATCTTGTATCGACATTCTCCTAATTCTTTTCTTATACCTTTTCCTTTTTCCTTGTCAGAGGAAGATAAATCCGATTTATTGAAATTTGAAAAATGATAGTCCGCTCCGGATACCAGACTTCTTTAGAAGTCTGGCGTCCCCGAGAGGACTCGAACCTCCTGCCCACAGTTTAGGAAACTGTTGCTC
>CAZFRT010000086.1:1414-6308 GCA_964521455.1 uncultured Azospirillum sp. | reverse complement strand
AAATCTGTACTATGTTGTTTGATACATTCTTCCCAACTAATGTGGGTACTTTGAATTTTGGTATCTCCATTTAGATAATAAACAACCTCGTTTAAGTCATAAGCTCCTATGATTTCTATTCCTGCTATGACAGATGCTTCTTTTACATTTTTTATTCCGATTTGATAGAGTGCTGTTTTTATAAATGTTCTGGAAAATTTGTCGTCATCGACAATCAGACAGGTTATATTTTCCCAAACGATTTGTTTATGTGTGGTCAGCATAAATTACCTCTTTTCATATCCAATTGCTTTAAGTTTATATCAATCATTTATAAATTAAAACAAAAATCATCGTTATTCATAGATAATAATGATTGAGGATTAAATCTTGTGCCGTTTAATGATGCACCCCAATGAAGATGAGGTCCGGTGGCTCTTCCGGTTTTGCCTACTTCTCCGATAATGTCTCCTTGTTTGACAATATCTCCCGGTTTTACTGTAACTTTGCTCATGTGAGCATATATGGTAGTTAGATTTTGACCGTGATCAATAACGACCATGTTGCCTGAATAAAAATAATCTCCACCGCTTAATGTTACAACACCACCGGCAGATGCCTTAATTTTGGTTCCCTGAGGGGCGGCAATATCCCATCCTTGATGCGGGTTCTTTTTCTCTCCGTTCATAATTCTTTGACCGCCGAATTCACCACTGGTGCGACCTTCTATCGGTTTAATGAAACCGGTTTGCCAGTATGGTTGTTCAATATCATAACTGAGAGCTTTTCGGACGGATGTTCGTTCTCTGTTAATTTCTTTCTGATCATTTTTTGACGGAGTTACTTTAGCTTGAGGGACGCCGTTTATTTTTTGAACATTCCATTTCGTCGGGACAATCTCGAAATTATAAACTTTTGATGTTCCGTCTTTGTTGACAATGGTAAAAGATTGTTTTTTACCGTCATCCCGGCCAAAGGCTATCATAAATCTTCCGTCAGGGGTAAGAGCGTATTCTTTTTGATTGAAGATTACCGTTTGGGCCTCGGGTGCATAACCGGAAAGAATTTCTCCCTGAGCCTGTTTGCCGCAAAGCTGAACTGCTTTAGCTTGTGATGCCAAAACAGTTATGCTTAAACTACATAAAATCGAATAAATCGCCTTGTAATGAGTCATTTTTCTTTGTTACCGCCTTTGCTTTGATACTGCCGTCAATGAATTTGATTTCCAGAGAGGTACTTCGTTTTGCTTGTTCTGTATTGTAAATGGTTTTCTGTTGTTCATTTTTGACCCATGCAAATCCGCGTTTGAGTACCGAATCTATAGAAACAGAATCCAGTCTAAGAGCTAAGTTCTTTAAATTTTCTTGCTTTTTCTCAAATATGTTTAAAATATGATACGAGCGGAGCCCGGTTCTTTCCACCTGATTTTTTTTGTTGGAAAGAACATTTTGAAAAGCAAGCTTTAGACGCTCAATGCGATCATCGAGTTTTTGGGTGTTTTCATTTAGAATCTGATCTAGTTTCGGAATACCGCGTCCTAATCCTTCAATGCGGTTTTTGAGTTCCTCCAGATAGCGATGTGTTCCGTTTATCAATCGGCTTTGTATGGTCATCAGTTGAGAATAGAGTTCGTTCCTGACCGGAACGGCAAATTCGGCAGCACCGGTCGGGGTTGGTGCCCGCTTGTCGGAAACATAGTCTATTAACATGGTGTCGGTTTCGTGTCCGACAGCTGAGATTAATGGAATTTCGGAGGCAAAAACGGCTCGGATGACAACATCTTCGTTAAACGGCCATAGGTCTTCCAGGCTACCGCCTCCGCGAGCAACAATAATGACATCCGGGCGTTTGATTTTTCCTTCAACAGGTAATTGGTTAAAACCTTCAATCGCTGCAGCGATTTTTTCGGCAGCACCTTCTCCTTGGACAGGTGTCGGCCATAGTAAAATATGACTCGGAAAACGGTCGCTGACACGATGGATTATGTCTCGGATAACTGCTCCGCTGGCACTGGTTACCACCCCGATGGTTTCGGGCAGAAATGGAATTTTCTTCTTGTGAATGGGGTCGAACAGGCCTTCTGCCATATATTTTTGTTTTCTTTCTTCCAGCAGTTTCAGCAAAGCACCTGTTCCCGCTACTTCCATTTGTTCAATAACAATCTGATAAGAAGATTTTCCCGGGAATGTGGTTATTTTTCCTGTGGCGACAATTTCCAAACCGTCTTCCGGTTTGATGGGAAGGGTATTGGCAACGCCTTTCCATATAACGGCGGAAAGAACGGCGTTTTCATCTTTTAAAGAGAGGTACCAGTGTCCGGAATCGGCTCTTTTCGCTCCGAAGATTTCTCCCCGAACACGGACTTTATTGAAGGAGGTTTCTACAAAGCGTTTGATTTCAAAAGAAATTTCGCTGACACTAAACTCTGGAATCTGTTCAATCATAGTTCCAATAATCCTTTGGCAAAATCAGCGGCGTTAAACTCGTCTAAATCATCAATACTTTCGCCAATTCCGATATAGTGTACCGGTGTGTGTGTTTCTTCGGCAACGGCAACGAGTATTCCTCCCTTGGCGGAACCGTCAAGCTTGGTTACGACCAAACCAGAAACATCGACCATTTCCTTAAAAGTATTTACTTGCGAAAGAGCGTTTTGTCCGGTTGTGGCATCAATGGTTAGTAAGGTGGCATGTGGAGCGCCAGGAATAACCTTTTTGATAACTTTTACGACTTTTTTGAGTTCGTCCATCAATCCGGACTTGTTTTGCAAACGTCCGGCGGTATCAATAAAAACAATGTCGTCTTCCTGACGAATTGCCTCTTTTAAACCATCATAGCACAAGCCTGCCGAATCGCATCCGTTTGCTCCGCTGTAAACACGGATATTGCAACGATCTCCCCAAACGCGGAGTTGTTCGACTGCGGCGGCACGGAAGGTATCGGCGGCAATAAAGGATATTTGTTTTCCGTCTTTTCGGAGTTTTGATGCTAGTTTTCCGATGGTGGTGGTTTTGCCGGCACCATTGACCCCCACCATTAACACGATGAAGGGTTTGGGAGTGTTGTCAAACTCCAGTTTTTTTTCACAAGGTTTGAGAATGTTTTCAATATCTGTTGCCAATTCTTGTCTGATTTCTTCGTCGGAACAGTCTTTATTTAATCGGCGTTTAGAGAAGCCGGAAATGATTTTAGAAACCGCTTTTATCCCTAAATCTGCGGTGATAAGCAATTCTTCCAATTCTTCCAGTGTTTGTTCATCAACTTTCTTTTTTGTAAAAATATCGGTTAAACCGCCGGTTATTTTGGAGGAAGATTTTTTTAAACCGAAGCCCAGTTTTTGAAAGAAATTACTCATCGGAAGTTTCTCCTTTTTCTCTTAAAATACGTGCTCGTTCCCGTCTGATTTCAACCGGAATTTGCGGCATTAACGCTGCCGGTGTTCCCGGACGTTCCGAATACGGAAAAACATGAAGCTTGGAAATTCCGGCTTCTTCAACCAATTTACAGGTATTTTGGAAATTTTCTTCAGTTTCGGTCGGAAAACCGCAGATAAAGTCAGAACCGAAAGTGGCTTCCGGACGTTGTTTTCTGATGTTATTACAAAGATTGATAACATCTTCTCTGGTGTGGCGTCTTCTCATCCGCTTTAAAATCAGATTATCTCCGGATTGGACGGAAAGATGAAAATGGGGATGGATATTTGGATATTTACCAACCAAATTGATAAATTCTTCATCTACGGCAGCCGGATCCAAAGAACCGAACTGTAAGCTCGGAAGGTTTGGAAATGTTTCAAGAATATGTTTAACTAACATACTAAAAGAGGGGTGATAAGAACAGGCGTCGACACCGGTCAGGCAGATTTCCTTGAATCCTTGTTCAAGGAGTTCTTTGATTTGTTTTAAAATGCTTTCTTCGGTGACGGAGCGGTTGTTTCCTCTGGCATAAGGAACAATGCAATAAGTGCAGCGGTGGTTGCATCCTTGTTGTATTTGTACGAAAGCTCTTTGTCTTCCTTCGAATCCGGTAATAAGGTAGTGGTCATAGTCTTCATATTTAAAAATATCGCCGACAATGGATTTTTCCGTCAGTTCTCCGGTGATGTATTTTTCTATTTCCGCTTTTTCCTTATTTCCTAAAACTAAGTCAACTTCGGGCATTTCGGCAAAACGACGAGGATTAATCTGAGCAGCACAGCCGGTTACGATAATCCGTGCTTCGGGATTGTTTTTGCGAAGTTTGCGAATGGTCTGTCGACACTGGCGTTCGGCTTCCCCGGTAACAGCACAGGTGTTAACGATAATGACATTGTCGAGTTTTGATAATTTCTCTTTTAGCACTTCCGACTCATAGCTGTTAATCCGGCAGCCGAGCGTGATAACTTCTACCATAAAAAATCCCTCTCTTGATAATATTGGCAATATAAGGCAAGAGAGGGATAAAATCAAATTATCTGTTGAGTTTTTAAGCAGATTTTGCGTTTTTTTCTATCATTTCAACGGCTTTATCCGAGTATTCCTTGATTTTTTCGGCACTGAATTTCAAATCGCGGTGTTCGCTTTCAGATAATCTTGGGTAAATAACGTTATGAATGCCTCTTTTTCCGATTACGGTTGGTAAAGAAACGCAGACGTTTTCAATTCCTTCAACGTTTTCATGGTGAGATGAAACGGTTAAAATTGCATATTCATTAGTGGTGATTGCCTGACAAATTCGGCACAATGCTCCGGCAATTCCGTAGAATGTGGCTCCTTTGCCGTCGATGATTTTGTATGCGGCGTTGCGAACGCAATCGTCAATGGCGGCTTTGACTTCAGGGGTGAACGGTTTGCCAACCATACGAGCCAATTCTTCAATTTGAACGGTACCGGCGTCGCCGTTTGACCAGATTAAAACTTCGCTGTCGCCATGTTCT
>CAZFRT010000086.1:0-1404 GCA_964521455.1 uncultured Azospirillum sp. | reverse complement strand
GTGCATATGCACTGTCAGGAGTTTTACAGTGGATGCAGAGCAGAATAAAGGACCAGATGATAGCCGAGCAGTGTGCGGAAGCGTGATGTGTCGAGTACAGTTCCACTGCCGATGACTCTTTCTTTCGGGAAGCCTGACAGACGCAAAGCGACTTCGGTCATAATGTCTGCCGGGTTTGCCGTAATCAGTAAAATACAATTCGGAGCGGCCTTGACGACTTCCGGAATAATGCTTTCAAAAATTTTGACATTGCGACCAAGCAGGTCGATACGGGTTTCTCCGGGTTTTTGGTTGGCTCCGGCAGTGATGATGACGACTTCACATCCCGCAAGGTCTGAATAAGTTCCGCATTTGACTTTGTTGGCATAAGCAAACGGGGTTGCATGGGCGATGTCCATTGCCTCGGCTTGGGCTTTTTTTTCATTTGCATCAATTAATACGATTTTACGAGCAACGCCTCTCATAATCAAAGCGAAAGCTGTTGCACTTCCTACGGAACCAGAACCTACTATTCCTACTTTCATTTTTCCTCCAGAAAGATTTGATTGGTATTTCAAAACTGTTTTTTATTTTGAACATAGTTGATATAAGAATTTTTTTTGAGAAAGCAATAAAAAAGGTCATCAATTTTGATGACCTTTACAATAAATTTTGAAAAAATTATTCTTTTTCGGAGGTTTCTTCGCTTTCAATGACGGTTTCTTCTTCCATGCCATTGTCGTCAACACCTTCAACAACGGTTTCCTCTTCTTCGGAATCGTTTTCTTCCGGAGCGACGATTTCTGCATTACCGACAGCCTCGGTATCAATAGTTTCGATGGCGACCGGAGTTGTTTCTTCTTTGTTGTTTTCTTTTACAAAACGACTGATAACCATGAGAGCGACAATTACCAGTACGATATAAAAAATTTTTTTCATTTTACGCCTCTTTAGCATATCATTAATATTCGCTTATAAAGATATGAATATCTTTAGTAATTGTCAACGACAATCAGAGACCTTGTTACAGAATTATTTGATGTCAGGATGATGATTTTTGTGTGAAAGAGAATATTTATCCACTTTTATATAGGGCTGAAAGTGTAGAAATTTCGGGCTTTTTTGAGAGGTTTGAAAGCTTTGCCTGTCGGTTTTTTTAAAATAATGCTTGTCAAATAGGATAAAATTGTGATAACTAGTCAATCACAGCCATTGTGGCTTGAATAATTTGTTTTAATATTTTAGAGGTTTATCATATGACTGATACAGCTAATCGCGTTAAGAAAATCGTAGCAGAGCACCTTGGCGTAGAAGAATCAAAAGTAACAGATACAGCTAGTTTCATTGACGATTTAGGCGCAGATAGCTTAGATACAGTAGAATTGGTTATGGCTTTCGAAGAAGAATTCGGTTGCGAAATTCCTG
>CAZFRT010000085.1:0-6421 GCA_964521455.1 uncultured Azospirillum sp. | reverse complement strand
TCGTGATACCAAAACCGTTCGTCCGATTCAATGTGAAGTTGATGTTTTGCCTTGTGCTCATGGTTCTGCTTTGTTTACTCGCGGTGAAACACAGGCCATGGTGGTAACAACTTTGGGTACGGGTGAGGATGCTCAGATTGTTGACGGCTTGTTGGATGAATATAAAGAAGACTTTATGTTGAACTACAACTTCCCTCCGTTCTCCGTTGGGGAATGTGGTCGTATCGGTAGTCCGGGACGTCGTGAAATCGGTCACGGAAAATTGGCTTGGAGAGCTATTCATCCGATGATGCCTAAAGATAAGGATAAATTCCCTTATACCATTCGTGTGGTTTCCGAGATTATGGAATCCAACGGTTCTTCTTCTATGGCAACTGTTTGCGGTACAACATTATCTTTGATGGCTGCCGGTGTGCCGATGGTTAAGCCTGTTGCCGGTATCGCTATGGGTTTGATTAAAGAAGATGACGGTCGGGTTGCCGTTTTGACGGATATTCTCGGGGATGAAGATCACCTCGGCGATATGGACTTCAAAGTTGCCGGTACCAAAGAGGGTGTTACCGCTTTGCAAATGGATATTAAAATCACTTCCATTACCAAAGAGATTATGAAAACCGCTTTGGCTCAGGCTCATGAAGGTCGTATTCATATTCTCGGCGAAATGGCTAAAGCTATCTCCGAGCCAAGAGCTCATGTTTCAGACAAAGCTCCGCGAATTGTTACTTTGAAAATTCCTACTGATAAAATTCGTGAAGTTATCGGTTCGGGTGGTAAAGTTATCCGTGAAATTACCGAAACAACAAAAACCAAAATTGATATTTCCGATGACGGTATTATCAAAATCGCTTCTATTAAGAAAGAAGACGGAGATGCCGCTTTAGAGTGGATCATGGGTATTGTTGCCGAGCCGGAAGAAGGCAAAATCTATAAAGGTGTTATTACTAAAATTATGGATTTCGGTGCTTTTGTTCGTTTCTTGGGAACAACTGAGGGATTGGTTCATATTTCCGAAGTGAAGAATGAACGCATAGCTTCTGTTTCCGACTTCTATAAAGAAGGTGATACAATGTGGGTTAAATGCATTGGTCAGGATAATCGCGGTAAGATTAAACTTTCTGCCAAGAGAGTTAATCAAGAAACCGGTGAAGATCTGGAAAATAAATAGTAAGAACTATTTGTTTTTTGACATAAAGCCGTCGGGTTTTTATCCGGCGGTTTTATTTTTTATGTTTGACAAGGAAAGAGATTTTATCTACATTTAAAGCAGATATTTTAAGTTTCTGTATATATTAAATAACACAAAGCATGACAACAGAAAAAGAATTGTGGATGTGTCTGCTGTTGGTTTTGATTCTGGGATTTTGGGCCATCCAGTGGTTGGACGATCATTTTCAGGAGAAAGAGCAATCGCAAGAATCTAAGAAAGTGTATTCCGGAGAGATTACTCATTATGCAAACGGTCATTGGTACTGTGAGTTTTTTCGGGATGGAATTCGGCTCTGTGGAATATTGGATGTTTCGGAAAATGATCTGAAACAAGGAGACAAAGTCGAAGTCCGAATCCTCAATTTTGAGGAAACTTATGTTCTGGAGCTGGTTTAGATCTCAAATGCTGTAAAAAGGGTGTTGTTTAAGAAAAAAACAATGCCCTTTCTTTTGTTTTAATGCATTTTTTAGTAGAATTTTTAAGAAAACTCTATTATAGCTTATATAAGCATGATTGAATAATCCTGAGAAGTTATTTAATTTTGCGAACTGTTTTAAAGACAGAGGGAGAGGTTGCTTTTTTTGGGAAGCGGCCTCTTTCTGTTAGTGAAAAACTACTTGAAAGATTTAAAATAAAGGTGTAATAACAAAGAACTTATCGGCACCCCTGGAGGCCGATGAGCATAAAAAATGATAAATAATAAGGAATAAAAAAATGACAGATATTACTTTTGATGCAAAGTTGCGTGAGAAAGCAGGTAAGGGGGCAGCTCGTGCGTGTCGTCGTGAAGGCCGTATTCCGGCAGTTATTTACGGCGGAAACAAAGAAGCCCTTTTAATCAGCCTTGATCCGGTTCAATTGGAAAAAGCGTTGGATATGTATGGCTTTTATGATGCTGATATTGAAGTTAATGTTGACGGCAAAAAACACAAAGTTGTTTGCCAGGATGTTCAATTTCACCCAGTGTCTGACAAACCTTTGCATGTTGATTTCTTAAGAAGATAATCAAGTATCCGTTTACGGATTTAGAATAAGCCGCTTTTATGGGTGCTTCGGTACTTGTTTAGCGGCTTTTTTGTATTAATGGAGGGTAAAGTGTTTTTAATTGTCGGTTTGGGAAATCCCGGTGCTGAATATGTCAATACTCGTCATAATGCCGGATTTATGACTGTGGATGCCATTGCGGACAGTTATCGTTTCGCACCTTTTAAATCAAAGTTTGATGGGCTTATCAGTGAGGGAAGTATTGAGGGAGAGAAAGTTTTTTTATTAAAACCGCAGACGTATATGAATTTGTCGGGAAATTCCGTTGTAAAAGCGGCCAATTTTTATAAAATTCTGCCTCAAAATATTATCGTTATTCATGATGATATTGATTTATCCATAGAGCAGATAAAAGCCAAACTGGGTGGTGGTACCGGAGGACATAACGGTCTTAGGAGTATTGATGCCTGTATTACGCCGAAATATAATCGAATCCGTATCGGGGTCGGAGCTCCGAAAGGAAACGGGGATGCCGTGGTCAGCCATGTGCTTTCGGGGTTTTCAAAAGCTGATGCCGAAATCTTGCGTAAAAATATTGAAATCATTGTTGAGACAATCGGAATACTGATAAAAAAAGGTGTTGCCGAATACTCCAATAAATTAGGAATGTTGTTAAAACCGAATCCGAAAAAGCAGGTTTAATTTCATCCGGTATTAAAGATTGACAAAACGCTAAAAACTCGTAATTTGTTTTTATGGTTCAAGTTGCGAGTTTGTTTTATTATGGAAAAGAAGAAGCTTTTATTTGATGCAACGGTGATTGCCAATGCGATTTATAAAAATTCCAGTCGTAGCGGTATCTTTTTTGCTTCTTATAATATTTTGGCGGGGTTGGTTAATTCCGGAAAGTTTGATGTTTATTTGTATTCGAACCTGAAAAATGTTGAGTGTTTGAACAGTATTATTAAAGATGACAAATGTCTACGGGGAAAGGTGCGGATTGCCCCGATGTTTAGTAAAAAGGAATTTGCCAAAGCTCATTGGTTGTTTCAAAAATCGGAGTGCAAGAGGCACAAACTGGGGTTGAGAAGAAAGCTTTATGTTAAACTTAGGTTGTTTTTGGCAAAGTTTTTATCATCATCCAATCAACGGAAAGAAGAATTCTTAAAGTCGGTGGATTTTTATTTTTCTCCGATGGAAGCAATTCCCAAAGAAATTTGTGCTTTTGAAAATATAAAGAAGTCCGTTTTCCTTCATGATGCAATTCCTGTGCTGTTTCCGGAGTTTTATCCTGAAATGAAAAAGGGTGGATATTGGTATCAGAAGCTTTTGGATTCTTTGAACGGTGAGGATATTTATTTTGCAAATTCGCAGAGTACGAAAAATGATTTTGTAAAATTGTTTCCTCAAGTTAATCAAAATAATATTTATGTTGCCCCTTTGGCGGCATCCGAGAATTTTTATTGCTGTCGAGATGAGGGGATTAAGTCTTCTGTAAGGAAAAAGTACAATATTCCTGAAGGTGTAAAATATATCTTTAGCCTGTGTACTTTGGAACCTCGAAAAAATCTGGTTTTTGCTGTTAAAAATTTTGTTCGTTTTGTTCGAGAAAACAATCTTGAGGATTTATATTTGGTGTTGGGAGGCGGTCATTGGGACAGCTTTATCCAATCTTTGGAAAAAGAGATAAAAAATTTTGAGGCGTATAAAAAGTTTATCATTAGAGCCGGTTATGTTGATGACGAAGACTTAGCTCCTTTATTCAGCGGTGCGGAGTTTTTTATTTATCCAAGTTTATATGAAGGGTTTGGAATGCCGGTTTTGGAAGCAATGCAGTGCGGATGTCCGGTTATTTGTTCCAATACCTCATCAATGCCGGAAGTTATCGGTGAAGCGGGAATTATGTTTAATCCGAGAGATGATGAAGCTTTTCTGAACGCTTTGGAACAAATGTATAAGGATGAAAATTTTAGAAAAAAATCCATGCAAAAGGGGTTGCTGCGGGCAAAAGAGTTCTCATGGAAGAAAACGGCGGATTTAATTATAGAGGAATTAAATCATGTCTGAGATAATCAGAGTAGTTTTTATTTGCGATGCCAAGTATATCATGCCGACGCAAACGGCAATTCAGTCTATTATCTGTAATGATAAAAAGAATCCGTATGAAATTTTTGTTTTGGGAATAGATGTTGATGAAGATGTTTTTTCCCGTTTAGGCACGAAAAATGTCAAAATTTCCTTTATGGGTCTGCCGGACAAATATCAGTCTTTGAATGCCAAGCATTTGTATGTTTCCAAGGCGGCATTGTTTAAGTTTGATTTGGCAGAAGTTTTCAAAGATTTTGATAAGATTTTATATATGGATTCTGATATGGTGGTAAACCGCTCTTTGAAGGTGTTGTATCAGACTGATTTATCGGAGAATTATGCAGCGGTGGTTAAAGATATGGCAGGGGAGAAGGCCGGTCATCATGCCAAAATGAATCATCGGAGTTATTTTAATTCGGGAATGATGCTGTTGAACCTGAAAAAACTAAGAGCGGATAATATCCCGGCAAAACTTTTAGAATATAAAAAGCAGGAGGTTTGGAAGAGTTTTATGGATCAAGACGCTTTTAATTTTGTTTTTGATGAAAAAGTTTTGTATGTAAGTCCTGATTATAATCTGATGTATGGTAATCTTATTTTTCCCCAAGATGAAACAGCTTCTTATTTTGGCTGTTCTCTCAAAGAGCTGTCTCGTATTTTGAAAAAACCATGTATTTTGCATTTGACAAACAAAGGAAAACCTTGGGATACTCTTTTGGCTCCGAAATTTGATGAATGGAATGTCTATTATGAAAAGCTTCGACATAATCGGAAATTAGGATATAAACTGCCAAGAAAAGGTTTAACGTTACTTCAAAAAATGTGTTTCTATTTTTCTTCTGAGAAAGCTTTGGATAAGCGGTATGTTTTTAATATTTTCGGTTTCAAAATTAAAGTAAGTCATCCGCCGTTCAAATAAAATTTTGACTTTCCCTATGGGGCGTGTTAGACAGAAAACTGTTCTGTTTAAGGAGAGTTCCATGGGTTTTCTGTTTGATAAAAAATATGTTGCCGGAAAGGTAAAATATCGAGTTTTGGGTGTGAAAATCACACTTAACGATAAAGCTTGGAAAAATAAGCATTCCTATTGTCCGATTTGTCAGACATATAGTGATTTTGCGGCTATCAGTTATAATGATTTTCATCGGGATAATGCGGTTTGTTCGGTCTGCGGTTCGTTAGAACGGCATCGTTTTTTGTATTTTTTATATCAAATTTTGTTTTTACAGCGGCGAGATAATTTCTCTGTTTTGCACACGGCTCCGGAAGAATGTTTGTACCGTTTGTTTTCAAAATATGAGAATATTGATTATGTTGCGGCGGATTTGTATCCGGAGGGATTTCCTTATGTGAAAAACTGCCGAAAGGAAGATGTTCGTCATTTGTCTTTTTCGGATAGCTCGTTTGATTATGTTATCAGTAATCAGGTTATGGAGCATATTGATGATGAGCAGGATTTTCTTAGAGAAATTATGCGGGTGTTGAAAAAAGACGGTATTCTGATTTTGAATATTCCCTATCAGGCGGGGTTGGAAAAAACTTTTCAGGATGATACTCTTAATTCGGATGAAGAAAGAATAAAATATTATTACCAGGCTGATCATGTCCGTTTGTATGGAGAAGATGCGGAGGAAAGAATTAGAAAAATTGTTCCGTTTGTGAGTGTTGAACGAATAACGGAAAGTTTCTTTGGTGAAGATTTGGTGCAAAAAATGCATTTGTCCAGAGAAAGCGGTTTATTGAAAGATATGTATTTTATAATCAGGAAACTTTAAATATTTGACAAATCATACCCCCTCGGATAATTTTTTTATAAAAACGAGGGGGTTTTTATGTTATTTTATAAAAAACGTTATGGAAATAAACGTGAAGTTTCTTTTTTGGGAATTAAACTAAAATACAAGGTTAAGAAAAAACATATTGAAACTCCGAAGGAACCTTCGTGGGATAACGGGTTAAAACCTGTTTTTACGGAAGCCGGAATTTCTCTGACAAAGGAAAACGGGCGGTATTGTGTTGATAAAGGATGTTTGCACATTGAAGGTTCGTCTTTTAATACGTTGATTACGGCAAATGAAGTTTTGTATAAAGACGAGTATTTTTTGCAAAGCCAAGATAACTATGTGATGTTTGATATTGGTT
>CAZFRT010000084.1:0-6432 GCA_964521455.1 uncultured Azospirillum sp. | reverse complement strand
GTTTATCAGATTTATTACAGATTGCTTGCATTGGTGAATAATCCCGAGTTCTTAAGAGGCTTTTTTGACAATCGTTTTTATTTAATTTTGCTAGTCGTCCTTTTAATGCGAATGAAGTATACCACTTATCGCAGTATGTGGATTAGTGCTCTGGTCAATATTCCCGGAACGTTGCTGCATGAAATGATGCATTATTTGGTCGGGTTGTTTTTGAATGCAGCTCCGTGTAATTTTACGCTGTTTCCGAAGAGAAACGAGGAAGGGGATTATGTAATGGGAAGCGTTAGTTTCATGAACGTTACTTTTTATAATGCGGTTCCTTCTGCCATGGCTCCGTTTTTGCTTTTGCCGATTGGTTTTTATATTAATCGTTATTTGCTTCCGGTTATGCAGCCAACATTTTTTAATTATATTTTATATGTGTTGTTGCAGACAATTATTATTGAAAATGCCATTCCGTCGAATGCAGATTTCCGTGTAGCGGGAATGTATTTCCGCGGGGTGGTTTTGTATGGTGTTTTTTTTATAGCCCTTTTATTGATGTTATAAAAAAAGCCCCGCAACGGGGCTTTTTTTATTTTTCGAGTGCAGAGACAATTTTTTCCGTAACTTCTTTGGCGTCTCCATAAAGCATGATTGTATTTTCGGCATAAAAAAGCGGGTTTTCGACACCGGAGTATCCTGATCCCAGAGACCTTTTTACAAAGAAAACAGTTTTGGCTTTTTCCACATCCAGAACCGGCATGCCGTAAATAGGTGAGGATGAATCCGTTTTGGCAAGAGGGTTGGTTATGTCATTGGCTCCGATGACGTAGGCAACATCTGCAGTGGAGAACTCCCTGTTAATGTTTTCCAGTTCGAAAACGTCTTCATAAGGAACATCCGCTTCGGCAAGTAAAACGTTCATGTGTCCAGGCATTCTTCCCGCCACGGGATGAATGGCAAATTTGACTTCAACACCATAGCGTTCGTGAAGATCAACGGCCATCTCTTTAAGGATGTGTTGGGCTTGAGCAACAGCCATTCCGTAGCCGGGAACAATAATGACCTTGTTAGCGTTCTCCATGATGAAAGCAGCGTCTTCCGGGCTTCCCGACTGTGCACTTCGGTGTTCCGAATTTTCGATTGTGATCTGTGATTTTTCGGAACCGAATCCCCCTAACATAACGTTGATTAAGGAACGGTTCATGGCTTTACACATAATATAAGACAGAATTGCTCCGCTGGCTCCGACGAGGGCTCCGACAATAATCAGCAAGATGTTGTCGAGAGAAAAACCAATGCTGACGGCTGCCCAACCGGAATAGGCGTTCAAAACGGAAATGACTACAGGCATATCTGCTCCACCGATGGGCAAAACGAGTAAGAAGCCAAGTATTATGGTAAGGGCAGTCAGAACGTAAAATAAGTGGAGATTTCCGTTTATAAGAAATGCAACACAAGTTCCTATAACCGCTAGTCCCAATAAAGCGTTTAAAGGTTGTTGAAATGGAAAAACAAGAGCTTTTGCCGACATTAATCCTTGTAATTTAGCAAAGGCTACGACCGAACCGGAAAAAGCTATTGCTCCGATAATCAGACCGAAAGAGGACGCTGGATAAGTGTGAGAATCGGAAATAATTTCAGCCGAAGAAATGAATACGGAGGAGAGGCCGCCCAATCCGTTAAAGGCGGCAACCATTTGCGGCAGGGCAGTCATTTTTACCTTGAATGCACTTATGGTACCGATTAGGCCTCCCGTGAATATGGCAAGAAGAATCCAATGAATATTCTTAATTTCAGGAACAAGGAACGTTATGCTTATGGCAATTGCCATTCCGGCGATGCCCAACAGGTTGCCTTTGCGAGCGGTTTCGGGAGAAGCAAGTCCTCTGATTGCCAGAATAAATAAAATGCAGGAAAGCAGATAAGCTGCGGAGATAACAGAGGTGCTCATTATTTTTTCTCCCGGTTTTTAAAGTCTTTTTTCTTAAACATGGTCAGCATTCTTTGAGAAACGGCGAATCCTCCGAAAATGTTGACAGAAGCAAGAGTAACTGCAAGCAGTCCGAATATTTTCGGCAGACCTTCAATTTCTATTCCGGAAATCAGCAACGCCCCGATGATAACAACTCCCGAAATAGCGTTGGAAACGCTCATTAACGGAGAATGCAAAGCCGGAGTTACCCCCCAGACAACAAAATAACCGATGAAGCAGGCCAAGGTTAAAATTGTTAACAATATCCAAATATCCATTATTTAATTACTCCTGTCAGTTGTCCGTCTTTGCAGATGCAAGTTGCTTTAATGATTTCATCGTCATCATTGAAAACAAATGTTTTGCTGTCCTGTTTGTACATCGGACTAATGAAATTATAGATGTTTTGAGCGAATAAACGGCTGGCTGAGTTTGCTACATTGGATGCCAGATTAGAGTTTCCGATAATTTTTATTCCTTTGATTTCTGTAATTTTTCCGTTCTCGGAACCTTCAACGTTTCCGCCGCTTTTTGCCGCCATATCGACAACAATTCCTCCTTGTGGCATATTTTTCAGCATTTCAGCAGTAATGAGGCGGGGAGCCTGCTTTCCCGGAATTAAAGCCGTTGTTATGACAATATCTGTTTTTTTGAGTTGCTCGGCAATGATACGGCGTTGTTTTTCTTGATAATCGTCAGAAGTTTCCTTGGCATATCCGCCGGAGGTTTCAAAGTTTTCATTGTTTGGAATTTCTAAAAATTTTCCGCCGAGAGATTCTACTTGTTCTTTTACGGAAGGACGAACATCTGAGGCAAAAACCATGGCTCCGAGCCTCTTTGCGGTGGCAATTGCCTGAAGTCCGGCAACTCCGGCACCTAAAACCAGTACTTTTGCGGGAGTGATGGAACCGGCGGCGGTCATCATCATCGGGACAGCTTTGTCAGACATTGATACTGCTTCAATGACTGCTTCATATCCGGCCAAATTACTTTGGGAAGATAAAATATCCATGGATTGGGCTCGAGATATTCTCGGCATAAGATCAAGTGCAAAACAGGTTGTTTGAATCTCGGCAAATTTTTTTATTCTTTGCGGTTGGTTTAATGCTTGAAAATTGGCAATAATGATACAGTCTTTTTTTAAGAATTTGTCTTCCTGTGGTAAAGGAGCCCAGATTTTGAATATGAAATCGGCGTTTTTATAGGTTTCTTTGGCAGAGTATTTTATTTCGGCTCCGTTATCTTGATAGTCTTTGTCTGAGAAACCGGCTGGTATTCCGGCATTTGTTTCAACAAATACGGAAAATCCCCATAGTGTTATTTTTCTTACGATTTCGGGGGTAAGGGCAACTCTCTTTTCGTCGGGAGTGATTTCTTTTGGAACAGCAATAATCATTCAAACCTCTTTGACTTTTTTTGGATTTATTTTTATATAATCTTTAATTGGATGATAAACAGAGGGATAAGATAAAAATGGTTGGATATTTTGAACTGTTTTGGACTTTTTTCAAAATAGGACTTTTTACATTCGGTGGCGGAGCAGCGATGTTGCCATTGCTTAAAAGGGAAGTCGTTGATAAAAAACATTGGGTCGATGACGAAGAACTTTTAGATTACTATTCCATCGGACAATGTACCCCCGGTATTATTGCCATTAACACGGCAACTTTTGTCGGGTATAAAACACGTGGTGTTTTGGGGGCTGTTTTAACAACGTTCGGGGTTGTTGTTCCGTCAGTCATTATTATTACCTTTGTGGCTGCGGTTTTACAGAATTTTATGGATAACAGATATGTTGAAGAAGCTTTTGCCGGTATTCGTCTGGTTGTCATCGCCTTAATTTTGCACGCCGTTGCCGAGTTATGGAAGAAGGGGGTTAAAGGAAAAATCGGTATAGCCTTTTTTGTGTTGGCGTTAGTTTTTTTGATTATTTTTAATCTGAGTCCGGTTTTAGTCGTTCTCATTTCTTCCGGTGTCGGCTTGCTTTATCTGCGGAGTGTAAAAAAATGATTTATCTGCTGTTGTTTGTTGAGTTTTTCCAAATCGGTTTATTAGCTATTGGCGGTGGTTTGGTTACTATTCCTTTTTTGATGGAATTGGCGGATAAGTATAATTGGTTTACTCGTAGTCAGTTGACGGATATGATTGCCGTTTCCGAATCCACGCCGGGACCGATAGGGGTAAATATGGCAACTTATGCCGGTTTTAATGCTGCCGGTGTTCTTGGTGGAATCGTGGCGACTTTTGGATTGGTGCTACCGTCTTTAATCATCATTATTCTTATCAGTAGGTTTGTGATGAAATATCAGCATTGTATGTTTTTTCAAAATATTCTGTTCGGAATACGGCCGGCGGTTTTGGCACTTATTTTGTATGCTAATTATGTTTTGGCGAAATTGGCAGTTAAAGATGTTAGCAGTGGAATAATTTGTGCGATTTTGTTTTTGATTATTTACCGTTTCAGAAAGGTTCATCCGATATTTTATATTTTAGGCGGTGCTGTTTTGGGTATTGTGTTAAAACTGTAAAAAAAAGCCTCCCGATGGGGAGGCTTGGACTTAAATGTCTAAGGCCTTGCGGTATGTCTCAAGAAGAAATTCCTGTTCATCGCGGTCAGCGGCGTTCATCTTTCTCAGTTTGAGAATCTGACGCATGATTTTAACATCAAAACCGGCAGATTTGGCTTCCGCAAAAATATCGCGGATATCGGATGCAATTGCCGCTTTTTCTTCTTCCAGACGTTCAATACGTTCAATCAGGGAACGTAATCTGTCTACGGCGATACCGCCAACCTGTGTCTCTTCAGCCATTTATTTTCTCCTAAATATTTTATAAAAATCGAAATTTTTTAACTCTTGGAAGAGACTTTAACAAAGCATATATTTTTTTACAAGTTTAAATTTTTTATTTCTTGTTAAGATATGTTTGTTATCTTACACACAATTAAAAACTTTATTTTGAGGAATGATAAAATGCCACAAAGAACAAGAACAAAAATATTGGCGACAATCGGTCCGTCTTCTTCTTCCCGCGAACAACTTTCCAAGTTGATTGATGCCGGTGCCGACGCTTTTCGTTTTAATTTCAGTCATGGAACTCATGCCGAACATAAGAAACGTTACGATATTGTTCGTAAATTGGCTAAAGAAAAAAATGTTCATATTACGATTGTTGCAGATTTGCAAGGTCCGAAACTGCGTGTCGGTGAGTTTAAAGACGGGAAGGTACTTTTGCAGGAAGGTGCTCATTTTGTTCTTGATATGGACAAAGCTCTCGGAGACGAAAAACGTGTTACCCTTCCCCACAAGGAAATCTTTCAAGCTTTGAAACCAGGCGATAATCTGCTTTTAAATGATGGTAATATTGTTTTACATGTTGATAATTGTGATGCAATCCATGCCGATACGACGGTTGTTGTCGGTGGTTATCTCTCCAGCCATAAAGGAGTTAATCTGCCGAATATTAAATTGCCGATTTCCGCTATTACGGAAAAAGATCGGGATGACTTGAAATTTGCTTTGAAGCTTGGTGTTGATTGGATAAGTTTATCTTTTGTTCAAACAGCTGATGATGTTCGTCAGGCCAGAGAATTAATCGGAGATAAAGCCTGGATTATTACCAAACTTGAAAAACCGAGTGCCATTGACCAACTGGAAGAGATTATTCAGCTTTCTGATGCAATTATGGTTGCTCGCGGTGATTTGGGTGTTGAATGTCCGATTCAAACAGTTCCTGTTTTGCAAAAGAGAATCGTTTCTGCGTGTCGTAAGTTTGCTCGTCCGGTTATTATTGCGACTCAGATGTTAGAATCGATGATTAATGCTCCGACCCCGACCCGTGCCGAGACTTCTGATGTGGCAACGGCGGTTTATGACGGTGCCGATACGGTAATGCTTTCAGCTGAGACTGCAGCCGGAAAATATCCGGTTGAGGCTGTTCAAATGATGCATAATATCATTATGCAGGTAGAAGCCGATCCGTTGTTTTATAATCTGATGCAGACTTCCCGTAAACAGCAGCACTGTTGTTCAGGGGAAGCCGATGCAATTACCTGTGCGGCCAGTGATGTTGCCTGCAGATTGGATAAGGTTGCAACAATTGTAACTTATACGACCTCTGGATTAACGACTTTTCTGACGGCTCGTGAACGTCCGAATCTGCCTATTTTGGCTATTACGCCGAGTATTGAAGTTGCTCGTAAGATGGGAATCGTCTGGGGTGCTAAAAGCTTTGTCAATAAAGACAGTTTTAAGAGCTTTGACAAAGTGGAAGATATTGCGGTTAAAATTGCTGTGGAAAACGGTTTTGCCAAACCGGGTGAGCATATCATTATTACAGCCGGTTTTCCTCTCGGCAAAAAGGGGAGAACGAATATGTTGCATACGGTTTACATCCCCGAAATTTAGCTTGTCTAATGGTCATCTAATACAGATTGTACGAGTTGAAAGTTTCCTCACGTACTAGTTTGTACGCTG
>CAZFRT010000083.1:0-6506 GCA_964521455.1 uncultured Azospirillum sp. | reverse complement strand
ATGTAAAAAGCTACCTTTTGGTCTTTATGACTGGAAGGTAGTTAATAAGGTATATGCATATACCAAATATACTACACTATTCTATCAAATAGCTTTCAACTTCCAGTCGCCTCTCATCAGGGCGATTTAATTTTATGTGCTAAAATGAAAGGAAGTTATTATATGAATAAAACTTTATTATTGGCAGGTATTGCCACTGCTTTATTTGCGGCTAATGCCAATGCTGTTGAATTAAATCCGTATGTTTCGGCAAAATTAAGCTATGCTAAAACCAATGTAGATTATTCTCAATTGCACGGTACAACACATCGCTCATCAGATTTAGATGATAAAATTTGGGGTGCAAAACTTGCTGTCGGTGTCGCAACTCCTGTTGCTCATGGTGCAGTAAGAACTGAATTAGAATATGGTTTTTCTCAAACATTTAAAGCTGATTTTACAGATGCAGAAACAGCAAAAGCTGGCGGTGTTGCTAAAATGAAAGGTGATATTGATACATATATGTTGAATGCATATTATGATATTGATACAGGAACTAAATTTACTCCATATGTTGGAGCTGGTATCGGTATTGCTCACATTAAAGCACAGGGAAATGTTGACTTTAATGGTGAAAGAGTTTCTGATTTTAGCAAATCTAAAAATAATTTTGCTTGGCAGATTGGTGCAGGTGCCGCATATGCCGTAACTGATAATGTATCCGTTGATTTGGGATACAGATATACAGATGCAGGAAATGTAAAAGGTACAGCATCATTTACAGGGGATGAAAAACCTAGTATCAAAACAGAAAGTGATATACACGAGTTTCTGCTTGGTGCAAGATATTCATTTTAATTACATGAAATAAGTATGTTTTTTTCATGAAAAGGGGCTGTATGAGAAATTGTACAGCCTTTTTTTTGATTTGTGTTTGCTGTTTTATAAAAAAAGTTTTTGGGGTGTTAATGTTGTTTAAGTGTTTACTTTTTCTTTAAAATGATTAGCCTGTTTGTAGGCGGAGTATTTTATTGAGGAGAGGGGTAAATGAAAAAGGGACTGTTTGTTACAGCTTTGATGTTTGCTTGTTTTTTGAGTATGTTTTTGTTTAAAAAGGATGATGTATCAGCACAACATAAAGCTGTTATGAAAAAGTTTGAAACAATGATCAACACAAATGATAAAGAGTTGGCAAAAGAACTCGTTAGTGATACGGCACCGTTTTATACACCGGCTTCACCAACTCCGTTATATGGTGGAGCAGGGTATTTGTCTGTGGTTGATTATATGCGAACAGGATTTTCTGATATTCAATGGAAAATTGAAGATATGGTAGCAGAGGGGGATGTTGTGGCTGTTCGATGGAATTTAACAGCAACTCATGATGGTTTGTTTATGGGACTTGAGCCGACAGGAACAAAAATCTCTACCACGGTTATGAATTTCTATTATTTCAATGATAAAAATCAGATAGTTAATGATATTGCGGCTGAGGGAATGATTGGAATTTTGCGTCCGCTTGGGCTTAGTAAATAAAGGTTCTGGTGCTGATAAAAATTTTATCGGAACATAAGAAAGGGATGGAAAATATGAAGAAAAATAATATCTTAAAACTGTTTTTTGTAACGGTATTGATTGTATTGTTAATCATAACGGGGATAAAGTTGAAGACAAACAATTGGGATAAAGTTTTTGCACAAAGTGATAAAGTTACGGTGGAAAAAGTTAAGTTCAAAAACCGCTATGGTATTGAACTTGTCGGAGATTTATATTTTCCGAAAGAAAAGACAACTGAGAAAATGCCGGCCATTGCGGTAAGCGGTCCGTTTGGTGCGGTTAAAGAGCAATCTTCAGGTTTATATGCTCAGACAATGGCGGAACGTGGTTTTGTTACTTTGGCGTTTGATGCCTCTTATACGGGAGAAAGCGGTGGTGAACCTCGTCATGTGGCATCTCCGGATATTAATACTGAGGATTTTAGTGCGGCAGTAGACTTTTTGAGTAATCAAGCTATGGTTGATCCGGAAAAAATCGGGGTTATCGGTATTTGCGGTTTTGGCGGTTTTGCTCTTAATGTTGCGGCAATGGATACCAGAGTTAAAGCAACAGTTACTTCTACCATGTATGATATGAGCCGTGTTAATGCTAACGGATATTTTGATGCAATGGGAGCTGACGAGCGTTATGCTTTGAAGCAAAAACTCAATGCTCAACGTACGGAAGATTTTAGGAACGGAACCTATGCGATTGAAGCCGGACTTCCGGATAAATTGACCGGTGATGAACCTCAGTTTGTTAAGGATTATTGGGGTTATTACAAAACCGAACGCGGTTATCATAAACGTTCCAAAAATTCTAATACAGGTTGGAATATGACTTCCTCTTTATCTTTTATTAATATGCCGATTTTGTCATACAGTGATGAAATCAGAACTCCGGTGCTGATGCTTCACGGTGAAAATGCTCATAGCCGCTATTTTAGTGAGGGAGCATTTGAAAAGCTGAAAGGAGATAATAAAGAATTGATGATTATTCCTGAGGCTAATCACGTTGATTTGTATGATAATTTGGAGAAGATTCCGTTTGATAAAATAGAAAGCTTTTTCAAATCAAATTTGAAATAGTGTCCTTTTTCTTCAAGAAAGGTTAAGAAGGTGAAGGCTTATTTTTATGATTCGGAAATTGGCGTCCTGACGATTACGGAAGAGGGCGGAAGAATTACAGGAATTCATTTCGGGCAAAATAAGGCTGGGTGTGAACTTGCGGAAACACCGGTTATTAAGGAAGCTGTTCGGCAGTTGGATGAATATTTTGCCGGACGAAGAAAGGTGTTTGATTTGCCGTTATCTCCGCAAGGGACGCCGTTTCAACTGAAAGTGTGGCAAGCCTTACAAACTGTTCCGTATGGAAAGACCGCTTCTTATAAAGATATTGCCGTTCAAGCGGGAAATGCCAAAGCTTGTCGGGCGGTTGGTATGGCCAATAATCGTAACCCGATAGCTATTGTTATTCCGTGTCATCGAATTGTCGGTTCAAGCGGAAAATTGGTGGGTTATGCCGGTGGTCTGCATCTTAAAGAAAAGTTGTTGAACTTGGAGCAACATTTCTGTTAAAATTTGCGGGGAGGGAGGCCTTTTACCCAGTTTTTCTCGATTGTTTCAAGCGATTTTCCTTTGGTTTCCGGTATAAAATAATAAGTGAAAATCAAACACAAAATACCGATAACGCCATAAATCCAGAAAGTAAAAGCTTCTCCGATAGAGTTGAGTAACGGTAAAAAGGTCAGAACGACAATAAAGTTAAATCCCATATTGGCGACTGTGCATAAACTCATGGCAAAACCACGGATTTTCAGAGGCAGAATTTCTGAAACGACAATCCAGCCTATCGGTCCGAGAGAAAAAGCAAAAGAAGCAATGTAGACAACAACACTGCCAACCGCCAACCATTTGAGGTTACTTCCTAATTCTTCGGCAAAGAAAAATGCGGCTCCGAGAGTAAACAAACTGACGGTTACACCGCTTAAACCGGCATAAAGCAGAGGTTTTCTTCCCCAACGATCCGCAAAGACAATGGCGATAATCGTCATTGTGAAATTGACAAAGCCGATACCGATGGTGGCGTAAATGGCACTGATTTGAGAGTCAAAACCCGCAGTTTTGAAAATGGTTGTGGTATAGTAAATAATCGTGTTAATGCCGGTGCAGATTTGCATAAACATCATTCCAACACCTACCAAAACGGGTGTCAGCATCCAAGATTGAAAAACGGATTGTTTTTTGTTTTTATGTCTGGACAATGTGGCTTTGATTTCTTTGATTTTTTGTTCCGTATCGCCGTGAGGATCCATATTTTGAAAGACGGTTCTGGCTTCAGAATCTTTTTTCTTGCTGATGAGCCAACGAGGTGTGTCTCCCAGAAAACTGATGCCGAGTAACAAAACAAGAGCCGGAAAAAGTCCGGAAAGCAGCATCCACCGCCAATTGTGTTCGGATAAGGCAAAAATGCGGTTAATCAGATAAGAAAATAGGATTCCGGCGGTGATTGCCAATTGAAACAGTGATACCAGTGTTCCGCGGATTTTTTGTGGAGAAATCTCCGATAAATATAAAGGAATGACAAAATTAACCATTCCGACAGCCAAGCCGATGATAATGCGTCCGAAAATCAGCCAATTAATACTGCCGGCAACGGCACAGATAACGGACCCGATTGCAAAAATCAGAGCTGTGGCAATGATGATTTTTTTGCGTCCGTAAAGATCTGCCAGAACACCGTTGGAGGCTGCTCCGAACACGGCTCCGACAATGGCGGAACTGACGAGCCAACCTTTGGTTAAGTCGTTCATTGTCCAAGTTTCGTTGATAAAAAGCAATGCTCCCGAGATAACCCCCATGTCAAATCCGGCGAGCAATCCTCCCAAAGAAGCGACAAGTGCGACCATATATAAGCCGAGATGGCGTTTTTTTAGCGGAATAATCAAAGATTTGTTCATGGTGAATGCTCCTGTTATGGTATTTTTATTATAAATAATAGCAAAAATATTTATATAAAGGTTCGGAGAAAATTAACGTTTTTTAAAAGTCCGCTAGGGTATATAATAAAATTAAATTTTATGTTTTAATTGTATGGGTAACGGGATGAAATTCAATCTGAAATTACTTGTCAGTGTTGCGGCGATTTGTTTTGCGTCAGTGGTTTCCGCTGCGGATAAAAAGGTTGAAACACCGGAAAAATATCTCCGTTGGTTAGATGAATTGAAACAAGAAATGATTGAACGGGGAATCTCTAAAAAAACAATCAAAAAAGTTTACAAACATAATAATTACTATCATCCGGATCCGGAAGTGGTGAAAATTGACCGTAAGCAGATAGAATTTGTTTTAACGGCAACGGAATATCTGAATCGGGTGGTTAATGCGACAAGAGTTGAAACGGCTCGGCAAAAATATCGGGAACTTTATCCGCAGTTTCAGAAGTTGGAGGAAAAGTACGGCGTTCCGTTTAATTATCTGGTGGCGTTTTGGGGAGTGGAAACCAATTTCGGACAGAATTTCGGAAAGCACCAGCTTATGGATGTTTTGACAACGCTGAGTTATGATACTCGCAGACCGAAGTTCTTCCGTGAGGAATAGTAACAGGCTCTTAAAATTGTTGATGAACAGGGAATTTCTCCGGAAGAAATGGAAAGTTCCTGGGCCGGAGCCATGGGGCATTTTCAGTTTATGCCGTCAACGTTTAATGCTTATGCCGTGGATTATAACTCAGACGGACAAATTAATATCTGGGCTTCTTTTGAAGATGCCGTTGCGTCTGCGGCGAACTATCTCTCCTCCGCCGGTTGGAACAAAAATCAGCCTTGGGGAGCAAAGCTTTCTCTTCCGTGGAATTTTGATTATGCGGTAACGGGAAGAGATGTTCGGAAAAGTATCTCAGAATGGAAGAAACTCGGGCTTAAAACCCAAGACGGGAAAAATCTTCCTTTTGATGACGAGATGACAGCCTCAGTTATTGTTCCGGAAGGGAGAAAAGGGCAAGCTTATCTTGTTTTTGACAATTTCAGAGTGATTATGAAATGGAATCGTTCCGAGAATTATGCTCTGGCTATCGGAATGTTGGCAGATTATGTTGTTTCGGATAAAAAATATCAGCCTCTTTTGTTAAATCCGGTCGTGGTTTTGAAAACAGACGATGTTTTGAAAGTTCAGTCCTTTATCAATAAACAGGGATGGGGAAAACTGGATGAAGACGGGCAAATCGGACAGAAAACAAGAGCTGAGATTAAAAAACTTCAGAAAAAAGCCAGACTTCCTCAGGATGGATATCCGGATTATCGTCTGTTGCAGAAAATCAGCTGTTATAAACCATCAGAAGGATTTGAAGTTCCTGTTCAGCTTTTTCCAGTGTTTCTTTGGCTGCTTTGATCTCCTCGGCAGCAAATTCAGCCATCTCCGGATCTTTCAGCATTTCTTCTGCTGTCTTCAGGTCGGATTCTGCTAAATTGAACTCTTTGGTTTTAATGACAACAGGCTCAATTTCGGCTCTTTCCTTAGAGAGCGCACGAAATTTATTCATATCGGAGGTGACATCCGGATCCTGCAGAGTGGTGTCGATTTCTTCTAAACGTCTGGCCATTTGGGCCAGCTTGCTTCTCATAGAGTCTTTCATAATTTTCTTGGATTGTTTTTTCTTTGAATTCTAACGGTTAAAGGCAAGCAAATCGCATCCCCACACAAAAATGAGTTGGAGTGAAAGCGTGAGGGTCAGACGCTAATGGCCGTGATATAAGAAAAAGTTCTCTAAGAGATGCAAAACTTTTTCGTAGTCTTGATCAGGCAGACTTTGATTGTTTCTGAGAGTCGTCAAAGGATCATGAATAAACTTATTCATTAATGATTTTGACATTTGTTCGAGGACTGCCTCAGGATCCTCGCCTTTGGCTAAGGCTTTCTTGGCTTTTTTCAGTTCTCTTTCGCGAAGAGCATCCGCCTTATCTCTCAAAGAAAGAATTTGCGGTACTGAGTTAC
>CAZFRT010000082.1:0-6557 GCA_964521455.1 uncultured Azospirillum sp. | reverse complement strand
TCTGTATGGTTTTATTTATGCTCCGGCATTGGATGAATTGGTGTATACCGACGGTAAAGAGATTTATTATGAAACTGCCGGAAAAACTCAAGTTCTTGAAAAACAAAAACGCTCCTTATCCAGAATTGTGCAAGGACACTGTTGGTCTGTGGATGTTAAAAAGGATCACTTTGAGGGGCGTTTGGTGATGCAGGATTATTTTTCTGCCGTTATTTATTTTCTGTATCTGATTCTGGGACGTTTTAAAGGCGTTTTTTGCAGAGCAAATTTATGGGATATTGCACCGGCTATGATTATGTGTGAACTTTTGGGAATGGGATTTTATGATTATGAAACAAAAGAGAAAATGACAGAGTTTTCTTCTCATTTCTTTTTTCCGACATGTCGGGCAAAAAAGGTTCAGATTGTTTGTTTTCCGGAAGAATTTGACGAGATAAAAGCTCTTACCGCAGGATTAAGAGAATAGGTAAACAAACCGGTAATTTTACCGGTCTGAGATTTTTAAGTCGGACGATTGTCTTTGATAATTTTCATATTTTGGGCAAATTCGTTATTTTGGACAATATCTTCAATACTAACATCCAGTTTGTAACGCCAGTTCGGGTATTCAAAAATAGTGCCCGGAGCGTTGTCCAGTTTTTGTTGTTTATAAATATCGCATAAACGGATTAAAAACAAAGCACTATTTGTTTTTGCTCCGAATTTATTGACGTGTAAATGTAGGTTTTCCGGAATAGGGCTTCCTTTTTCAAGAGATTGTTCAAAATAAGAGATATCGTTATTGACGGTTTTGTTTTTGAAGTCGATGCTTCCGGTTGGACAATTTTTGGCACACAAACCACAGGAAGCACATTTGTTGTCTTCAATGTAAATCTTAAAAAAACTATGTTTGGAAAGTATGCCCAAAATGGTTCCAACCGGACAGATGTTAGAACAGAAAGCTCTTCCGTAAAATAGGTTATAATGGCGACGATAGTCGACAATCCGATGCCGAGCCAAGCCCCGCTGAGAGTAGAACCAAACAGGGAGTAGGGATCCGTTAGGCGGATTAGCCAGGCTGTTCCGCCGATTAGAGTACCGAAAACGATTGCGGCAAGAAAATATTTATAAGGTTTGTTTGGTTGAAAGGGGGTTTTTCTTCTGAAAATCAGCATCAGAAATTCTTGCAACAATCCGAAAGGACATAGTGTAGAGCAATAAATTCTGCCGAAAATAAGAGTTGTTACCGTTAAAATGAAAAAGAGTGCGGCGGCGGTCCATGAGAAATTCACGAGAAGTTTTTGGATTAGGGCGGTTATCTGAATATCAAAAATTTTTATCGGATAAAATAACCCGGCAAAAGCAGATATGGACAATATGCCAATGATGAAAGCAAAAATAAGACGTCCGTAACGAAGAGCTTTATTCATTTGAAAACTCCGCATAAATTTTATTTTAAGCAAGTATAAAGTTTAGAGTTCACTTTAAGTCAATAGAGAATGTGAAAGAAATTCACAAAATTTTTCAGATATTAAAGTATGAAACTTACCAAAAATCTATGGCTTGTTTTTGACAAAAAAATGTGTTAAAAAAGAAATATATTTAAAATTATTAAGATATGGATAAAGACTTTTGGAAGAAAAAGGAGCTTGCTGATTTTTCGGAAGAAGAGTGGGAAGCCGTTTGTTTGCGTTGTGGCAAGTGCTGTCTTTTTAAGACTGTTGAAAACAACAAAATGTTCTTCTCAAACCAAATGTGCGACGGTTTTGATTTTAAGACGGGAAAATGCTCCCGTTACAAGACCCGTTTGGGGAATACATGTGTAAAAGTGGATTTGAATTTGCTGCGGACGCAACGGGAACTCCTGCCGGAAAGCTGTGCTTATCGTTTGTTGTTTGAAGGCAAAAATCTGCCGAAGTATCACCCGCTGATCAGTGGAGATGTTGCTTCTGTACACAAGGCTCGAAAGACGGTTCTTGAAATGCCGCTTGTTTATTCAATAAACGATTTTATAAAAGATATGCAAAATATTCATACTTTGCAATGTGGTGAGGCAAAGCGTGTTTTGTCTCGCTATGAGGTTGTGTTTATTGAAGCTTATGATATTCCTGAAAAGAGTAAATGAGCAAGTAGGTTCGTTGTAATGTTTAAGCCCAAACGGATGAATTTCGTTTTGGGCTTTTTTTATGTTTTTATAAAGAAAAACCCTTATGAAACTTTTTGAGTCTCATAAGGGAATGTAAGTCGGATGTCATTTAACATTGATTGCGTATCGAAAACCTCCGATGCCGCAGATTTGGCTTGATCTGGGGCTGCAGGTTTTGTATTGTTTTTTCAGAGAGTCTCCGCCCACTTTTGAAAGCATGCGGTTGACTGCTTCGATGTAAGTTTTCAATACGCTCCACTGTAATGAATCCATTATTGTCCAGAACTCATCATCAATAGACGGCATAGCGTGGGCTGTTTCTTCAGCTTCGCGAGCATCATTGTAGACGTGTTCGTCATAGATGTAGACGATGAAACCGCGGTATTTGCCGAATACTATGTTTCTGTACGGAATATAGATTCCGACAGGCATTAATCCGTTCAGCACATAGGGAGACAGAAGATTTTTTTCTTTCCATTGATATAGAAACTCAAAATTATATTCCTGTCCGATGGTAAGCGGTTTCAAGGATGGAAAGTCTGCATGATAACAAAATGCCTGATTGCGTCTTCTGGTTTCCTTGGAAGGAACAGGTTGTTCGTCATCAAGCAGGTCTAAGAGGTTGTTTGTCTCTGATATTTCCTCAATTAAGGCAACATCTTCCTTTGAAAGACTTATCGGCAGAGATTCGAGCTCTTCTTGTTCTGTTATGCTTGATTTGGCAACCTTGTCATCGGCGAGGACTTTTTTGGGTCTGCCTCGACGTTTTTTCGGGGTTTCAGTCGGCACTTCAGAACTTTCGGAAACTATTTCAGGCGAAATTGTTTCGGCTTTACACTCTTCTTGTTCTTTTATGCCTGATTTGGAAACCTTGTCATCGGCGAGGACTTTTTTGGGTCTGCCTCGACGTTTTTTCGGGGTTTCAGTCGGTACTTCAGAACTTTCGGAAACTATTTCAGGCGAAATTGTTTCGGCTTCACTTTTCTTTTGGCGTCCTCGGCGTTTTGGTACGGGAGGAGCTGCTGTCGGAGCGGAAGATTTCGACGAAGTTGTTTCCTTTTCGGCTTTTTTTCTCCGACCTTGTTTCTTTGAGACTGGTGTTGCAGCAACAGTCGGAGCTGTCTCCTGAAGTTGTTCTTCATGGGAGTCTGATTCGTTGTTGCCGGGAGCATTCGGAGTGTTGTCCATAAGCTCAGTTTCGTTGTCTGGAGCAGGGGCGGAGGGTGCTGTTACGTCAAGCTCGTTTAGGTGCCATTCGGCTATCAGTTCTTTAATTAGTCTGATGCGTTCACTTTTGGTGAGGCCGACTAATCCAAGAAAGTCTTTGATAATGAAAATTCTTTCCATGATATTAATAATTTAGAAAATTGTACGAATAGAAAAATTACACTCTTTTTTCTGTTTATCTTACTTTGGAACAAAATTCAATAATTTATTTTAAGTTATTGTAAAAAACGCCAAAAGAGACAAAATATTTGACAAAAACAAAAGGCTGTGATAAAAGATTTTTTATATATCATTTTTGGGGAGAGAATATTTTGAATATTACCGACCATATAGAAGAGTGGCGGAAGTGTCGCAATGATTTGAGTTTTGCCTTTTTAGCCGAACGTTGTCCTACATCAGATGAGGCTCCATATCGGATTACGCCGGCTTCCCCGCTTTTGCCCGAGGAAAATTGTGTTGTGGTTTTAGCCGGAACGGGTGGGAAGGGGATTAATCTCCGAGGTTATAACGGTATGCTTAAGCAAACGGATGATTTTGTTAGAAAGAATATTGATGAGGCAGTATCTCCTGTTCGGGTGTGTGTTGCCGTATGTGATTTTGGTAAAAAACACTTTGATAAGGTTGCTCGTAAAGGTGCATATTATGAAACCTGGTGGCCGCAAGAGCTTGCTTCTTTGAAACATAATCTACCCGAAGATTGTGTTGATGAAACATTTAATCCAGCGTATATTCAGGATATTTTTGAACAAGTTGTTTTACCTCGTATTGTTTCCGAAAACGGAAACGAACGTCTTCCTCTTCGTCAGGCAGAACAAAATATTCGTCGTTTGAATATTGTTGCCCATTGTCATGGAGCGTTTGTTGCCACACGACTTGAAAAACTTATGGATAATAAAATGAACGAACTGAGATATTCTCAGGAGGAGCAGTTAAAAATAAAATCTCAATTATTGGTATTGGCGTATAATCCTGATTGTCCGAAATATATTTCCAAATTTCGTTTTATTTCTGTTGAATCTTCTCAAGATCGGCATAATGAATATCAAAGTTATTTGCGGGAATGGCTTTTAATGTCTCCGAAAGATTTCGGAGTATGTTTTATTCCGAAGTCTTACGGACAAGCTTTGATGTGTGCTCAAGTGGATAAATTCGGTATTGAGGGGAATCCTTCCCGAAAAGCGGAACGTATAAGTGGTGCGGAATGGTTTAAACAAATTCACGGTGTTGATACCGGAAGAGAAAAAAGATTAGGCGAACATAATTTTTTGGGTTTTGAACCTGTTGGTAATATGAGTAAAGGGGCTTTGAAACTACAGACTTTTGCCAATAATATTTTGAAAAACGCCATCAAAAATTCACAAAGCCAAAGAGGTGATAATTTTATTCCGTTGCCCAACATCCAACACCTGACGGCAAATACTTTGGGGCAAAGATTGGAATTTGCCCGTGCGGCTATAATCGGTTATAAACTTATGATGCAAATGCAGCGTGAAGACAGAAGCAAAATAGATGCTCATGCCAATTGGCGACGTTCAATTCCGGTTATTGAACTTGATTAATTAACTATGTATATATGAGCTCAAAATCGGAGATAATCATAAAGCCCGATTATAAAATGTCGGGCTTTTGACTAAAGAATAATCTGACCTAACGAATGAAATTGGTAAATTCAACAGGTTCAGCAGTTGGAGGAACGATACCGGCTTGGCTTGCCGCCTCCTTGCATTTTAGGAAATAAGCCATATTTTTTGCCAGAATTCGCATATTTTGCATACCTTCTTTGTCTTGTTTCACTTCATCCGGGTTAGCTCCGTGAACCATATTCCAATAACGTCCGGAAATGACGGGCATTTCTGAAATTTGGAAATATTTGTTCAATTGGTCAAGTGTTGCTGTTGTTCCGGCTCGTCTGGCACTGACAATCGCAGACGCTGGTTTATGACGGAAATTGGCTCTTCTGCTCATTGATGCAGAGAAAAAGGCTCTGTCCATAAAGGTGGTAACGCCACCGCTTGCAGAGGCATAGTGAACGGGAGAACCAATAATATAGGCATCAAAATCAGCTGCTTTATCAACAAATTCGTTTACTTTGTCATTAACAACGCATTTGCCGATTTTGGCACATGCACGGCATGCCATACAAGGTTTGATGGCATCAGTTCCGATATAATAAATTTCAGAGCCTATACCTTCTTTTTCCAATTGATTAGCAATTTCTTGCAATGCAGTATAGGTACAGCCTTTTTCGTGCGGAGAGCCATTGATCAATAAAACTTTCATTTTTTAATCCTCTTTATAAATTAATTATAGGTTAATTAAAGATATTTCTTAGAGCTGCCTCTAAGTCAAGAGATATTCTGCTTTTTTATAAAAATTCCATCTTAAAATAGCTATTAGTTTTTTTATTTCATCTATTTACGGAGTGATAATCCTAGTCAAACACCATATCTGTCTGTTTCAGAAAAGCAGATAAGCTGTTGATTTCTTTTTCAAATTCATTTCTTGTGAATACAGTTTCTGTTTTTGAAAGTTTGCCTATAGAATGAATTATCGGTTTTGTTATGTTCTTCAGAGCTTGACGATATAGCAGATTTTGTGTTGCGGAAATATACATTTCATCAACCAATATATCATATTCTTTACTATCTCGTTTAATGGCTTGCCCTTGCCAATAAATATAGCCGGTTTCTTTCCAATCATAATCGCTTGCCCCTTGAATATGAAAAGCATCTATTCCTTTGTAGGCAAAAACGGCTTGTTGCATTGTTGGATTCTTGAATTTTATCCCTTGAAAAAAAGTTTCAATACTCTGAAGATGGAAGCCTCTGAAAACAAATTCATAAGGATATAAGTTAGATAGAAGTTTAGAGAGGGAGCCTTTGATTTTATATCCGACATTTATCCATTTATCACATTCCGGAATATATTTGCCATTTTCATCTAAAATAGGCATTCCATCACAATATTGGATGCCGTCTTGCTCAATTATATCCATTGTTTTGAATTCAAAATTTTCCTTAAATTGTTGGTATTTATGTAATTCATCAACTATTTTGTTATTAATCATGCTGTATCCTTTCTTTCATTATATACAACACTTTATTTAATGAGTCAAAGTAGCGTTCACAAAACACCTCCGGACAGGGAGGGTTTTAATTATGGTGGGCACAGATAGATTGACCTTCAGCTTTTTCAAAGCCTCGGC
>CAZFRT010000081.1:0-6607 GCA_964521455.1 uncultured Azospirillum sp. | reverse complement strand
AAAACATCGCTAATGTCGTCTCCAAATGGACGGGAATTCCGGTTGATAAAATGCTGGAAGGCGAAAAAGAAAAACTTGTTCATATGGAAGATTTTCTTGGAAAAAGAGTTATCGGACAAAAAGAGGCTGTTGCGGCTGTAGCCAATGCTGTCAGACGTTCCCGTGCCGGTATCAGCGATCACAATCAGCCAATAGGGTCATTCCTGTTCTTAGGTCCGACCGGTGTTGGTAAAACTGAACTTAGTAAGGCTCTGGCCGAGTTTTTGTTTAATGACGAGAGTGCAATGCTCCGCATTGATATGTCCGAATATATGGAGAAGCACGCGGTTGCTCGCCTAATCGGTTCACCTCCGGGATATGTCGGCTATGAGGAAGGCGGAGCTTTGACCGAAGCGGTTCGTCGTCGTCCGTATCAGGTTATTTTGTTTGATGAGGTGGAAAAAGCCCATCCGGATGTATTTAATATTCTGTTGCAAGTTTTGGATGACGGTCGTTTAACGGATGGAAAAGGAAGAACGGTAGACTTTAAAAACACCATCATTATTATGACTTCTAATCTGGGGTCAGATATCTTGGCAAATGCTACCGGAGCAGATGATCCGAAGAAGGTAAAAGCCAAAGTGATGGATATTGTAAAGGCGTCATTCCGGCCGGAATTTATCAATCGTATTGATGAGATAAGCCTGTTTCATAAATTGGATAAGAGCAATATCAAAGACATTGCCAAAATTCAGATTGCCAATATTGAAAAGAGATTGGAGGAACGTAATATCAAACTTCATGTCAATGATGCCGCCTTTATCTGGATTGTCAATAACGGATATGATCCGGTTTACGGAGCTCGTCCATTGAAACGTCTGCTTAAAACCCAGATTGAAAACAAATTGGCCATGAAGATATTGGATGGAGAAATCGAAGATAACGATACTGCCGATATTATTGTTGCCGACGGACAATTAAATATTGTGAAGAGTAAGAAGAAAAGAGATGAATAAATTATATGCGGAAGCAATGCACGTTGCCGGAAGTTATGATGTTACTACGCCGGAAAATTCGGTTGTATTGTACAGTGTAAGTTTTCAGCCGACAAAAGAAAACAGAGATATGGCATTTGCGTTTGTAAAAGCCCATCCTGAAAAAATGATGATAGAACATACCGATTGCGGAGCCAAACTGGTTGAGATGGGATTGGCAGGTTCCGGTTGCGGATTGAAGGATGAGGAAATAGCAGATGTTTGGGCAATCGCTTCAAAGCGTTTTATTTCTTCGGCGCAGGGAGAAATAACGGCATTTGTAGACAATGCCGATCCGAGGAGTGTGTTTGTGAGAATGGAATTGCCAACCCTTTTAATCAATGAAAAAATCCATACGGTTAACGGGATAGATAAGAAAAAATTTGCTAAACAATTTAATTTGTAAAAATAGTTTGACTTTTTATGTCTAATTTTGTTTAATGGTCAATCTGATTACTTTAAGAATATGTTTTTTTTATAATTATACTGGTATGAAATTAGAAGGACTAAACAAGAAGGACAAAAAGCAAGTTAAAGCCTTGTTGTCCGAATTGAACTTTCTCGGTATTCAATATTTTCTTATTGAGCGGGATTTGTATGAACAGCACAATCGTTCGGAATTGCTGTTGGAAACTCTTCTCTTCGGAGACTATCGGTCTGCGGCGGAATTGGTGGATGAGTACCACGATTCAAATTTTGAGTATCTGATTATCTCTGTTTTCGGAGATGAAAACGTTTTTGCATCGGCATTGTATTGTCTTCCGGAATGGAAAGCGATGGAATTAAGCTTTGTTTTTCTGGAAATGCAAAAAAAGGCTTATATGCCGGAAGAAAAAATATTTCAGATTGTCAAATTCGGAGCGTTTAACGAACAGTTTTTGAACGAACTTTGCACTGAAAAGAACAAAGCACTGTTTGAGGTGTTTATCGACCAATGTATCAAGTGGAAATTTGAGGAATTTTACCTCAATGTACTTTCTTCTGTGTCCGAGCTCCTCATTCGTGAAAAAAACTTTACATTGTTGAAAATTCTGGTTAAAAAAACGGCTCTGGATGAACATCTCATCAATCAAATGAACGATGACCAATTTGCTTGGTATGTTACCAAACATCCAGTGGGAGGAAGCGTTATTGAAGATTTGCTCCTGAACAATCGGGAGGCTAAATTCAAAGCCCTTATCCGAAGCCGGGATTTGCCCCTAGAGCAATTGGAAGAATGTTTGTTTTATCCGGAACGCTTTCACTTCTTTGAATTTTATGTGAACGAAAAACGACTTCCCGAAGAATTGGAAAGAAAGTTGTTTTACAAGGGAATGGCTCTTTATCGTCAATGCTACTTGAGACGATATGAGATAAGTTTCTGGAAAAGAATGAAATACTTCTGGACTGAAAATTAAAAAAAACTCCTGATATCTTAACGGTATCGGGAGTTTGCTGTTTAAAACGGATTATGTTTAATTTGCAATCGGAAGATAGATGGTAAAAGTTGTTCCGTTATAGGCGGTAGAGGTTACTGTCAAATTTCCTTTATGGCGGAGAATAATGTGCTTGGCAATAGCCAATCCCAGTCCGGTTCCTTTAATATTTAAGTCTTTGTGCTCTTGAAGGCGGAAAAATCTTTCAGTCAAACGGGCAAGATTCTCCGGAGTGATTTTCGGTCCTTTGTTATTAATGGAGATGGAAACTGCTTTTCCCTCTGCCACTTGAAAACTTTTAGAACGAGGGATTTGATCGACCACGTTGACCCTGATGTTGACATCACTCTTGCTGACACCATACTTCAAGGCGTTATCGGTCAAGTTTTGAATCACTTGTTTAACTTGGTGTATGTCGGCCGTAATATCGGGAACATTATCATCAATATGTGTCAAAAGAGTAATATTACGCTCCTTAGCCTTAAGTGAGAGAGCCTGAGAAACTTCATCAACAATTTTAACAATATTAACGGTGTCGTTCGGTTTTTGATCTTGTGTCATTTCAATTTTGGAAAGAGAAAGCAGATTTTCAATCAAAGCAGACATATATTCGGCTTGCTCGTTCATGATTTTCAAGAATTTTTCTCGGGCTTCTTCATCGTCATGGGCCGAAGTTTGAAGTGTTTCTATAAAACCGGAGATAATGGCCAAAGGTGTGCGGAGTTCATGACTGGCATTGGCAACAAAATCCGACTGCATTTTTTCGATTTTCATGGATTTTGTAAGGTCATAAATGGAAATAACTGCAACGGCACGTCCTTTGGAAAGCCAAGGTAGTTGCTTGATATGAGCATAAAGCTTCTGAGAATCTTCAATATCTTTAAGCTTCCGTCCTTTATTTCTTTGTACATAAAAAATCAGATTTTCAGAGGGACTTTCTTTTTTTAATACTCGCGAAACAGCTTCAATAAAGTTGTTGGAGTTGAAAATATTTTCAATGTTTTTATCAATAACGTCTTTACCGAACAGAGTTCGGGAAGAAAGGTTTGCTCCGAGAATATTTCCGGAACGGTCAATCATCATAATCGGGTCGGGTAGGGCGTCCAAGACAGCGGTGTCGGAAATTGTCTGAGCCTCGAGAATATCAGTTTTATGTGCCCAAAAGCGATGCATGGCGTTAACGGCATCAACAATTTCTTTGGCATCTTTTTCTGAGAGAGTAATGTCATCTTCCATGCCTTCGCTGCTGGCCAGATTGGTAATGTATTTTTTCAGCTGTTGCATTTCAAAAGTAAACGGAAAAAGAAAAATAACATTGAACATAATGATTGTGGCGTAGGAAATAACGGCAAGCGTTGCCGGTAAAAGTTTCAATGCAACCAACATAATAAAGACCAGAGCGGACGGAAGGGAAAGAAACAAAACCCTCTCGGCAAACTTTTCATCTTTCTCGATATTGATAAATTTTTTCCCACGCTTAAACATTTTAGCCCCCATATATTGGTAAAAAAGAAGATAAGCTTAAAAAACTGTGGACTACACACTAAAATATACTATTATACGATTAGTTTAAATTTGCTAAATAATCGGAATAAAATGACAGAAGTAACAACAAACGCTCTGACGCCTATGATGGCTCAATATCTGGAAATTAAAAACGCTCATAAGGATTATCTTCTTTTCTACCGAATGGGGGATTTTTACGAAATGTTTTTTGACGATGCCGTCAAAGCATCGAAAGCTTTGGATATTGCACTGACAAAGAGAGGAAAACTTGAAAATCAGGATGTTCCGATGTGCGGGGTTCCGTTTCATGCCTATGAGAGCTATCTGGCCAAATTAATCCGCCAAGGGTTTAAGGTTGCGATTTGCGAACAAACGGAAGATCCGAAGGAGGCTAAAAAACGCGGTGCCAAATCCGTTGTTAAAAGGGAGGTTATCCGCCTTGTAACACCGGGAACTTTGACTGAAGATAATCTTCTCGATTCTAAAAAGAATAATTTCATTTTGAGTTTGGTTAAGCAAAATGACGCTTTGGGTTTTGCATGGTTGGATTTATCTACCGGAGATTTTTATACGCAGGAAATCAGGCTCAAGGGGAAGAAAGAGGCTGTTGTTCTCAGTTCTAATCTGGCAAGGCTTAATCCGGTGGAAATTGTTTTGGCTGATACTTATTTACAAAATCCGGAAAATTTTTCTGTTTTAAATGAATATCGTGAGAAACTGAGCGTCCTTCCGGCAGCGAGATTTAACAGCGAAAACGCCAAAAAACGCTTGAAAACATTTTTTAAGGTTGAAACGTTGGATGCCTTCGGAAATTTTGAACGTTCGGAAATTACGGCCGCCGGCGTGTTGATGGACTATGTTGAAAATACTCAAAAAGGGCAAATGCCGAGAGTTGAGAAGCCGATAAAAGTCTATGAAAATAAAGTTATGGAGATAGACGGAGCGACCCGCAAAAATCTCGAGCTTTTGGAATCTTGTGTTAGTGATAGAGGGGCGTCGTTGTTAACGGTTTTGGATCGAACGGTAACCGGAGCAGGTGGACGCCTTCTGGCTTCCCGTATTGCCAGTCCGTTGGTTGATATTCAAGAAATTAATAATCGCTTGGATGTGATAGAGTTCTTTATCAATTATCCGCATATTCGTGAAGATTTTCGAATGGTTTTGAAGTCATGTCCGGATGTGGAACGGGCAGTTTCCCGCTTAAGTTTGGGCAGAGGCGGACCGAGGGATTTAGCCAATATAAAAACGGCGTTGGGTATTGTCCCGAAACTCAAAAATCTGATTAATACTTTCGTAAACCAGCAAAACGGGCAAATTGTCAAAGAGCTTCCGAAAGCGGTTAAGAAAATTGTCGACAGAATGGGGTATCATGAAAATCTTGTTGATACTCTGATTCGTGCTTTGGATGATGAGCTTCCTCTTCTTGCCCGAGACGGAGGGTTTATCCGTGCCGGTTATTATCCTCCGCTGGATGAGATAAAAATGCTCAAAGATGATAGCCATAAGCTGATTTTGCAGCTTCAAAATAAATACATGGAAGTAACCAATATTCCGAATTTAAAAATCAAATACAACAATGTTATCGGGTATTTTATTGAAGTTCCGAGCAAATTCGCGACGGAAATGTTGGAGAACAAAGAGTTTATTCATCGGCAGTCCGTATTGAATGCGGCTCGTTTTACTACGGTGGAATTGACAGAGTTAGAGAATAAAATCCGCGGAGCCGCTGATAAAGCTTTGGCCATGGAGCAAGAGTTGTTTAATAATATGGTTCAAGAAGTTCTTGCCTCCTCGGATAATATATCCCGTACAGCTAAAGCTGTTGCAGAATTGGATGTCGGAGCCGGTTTGGCTGATTTGTCGGTGGAAAAAAACTATTGCCGTCCGGTAGTGGATGACAGTTTGGTCTTTGATGTAAAAGACGGACGTCATCCGGTAGTCGAGGCTTCCATAGAAAAAGAGCACGGCGGCGTGTTTGTCGGTAATGATTGTTCCTTGAGTGAAGATGAAAGCCTGATCTGGCTTCTGACAGGTCCGAATATGGCCGGTAAATCGACTTTCTTAAGGCAAAATGCCATTATTGCGATTATGGCACAAATGGGTGCTTTTGTTCCTTGCAGTTTCGCTCATATCGGTGTGGTGGACAAGATTTTTTCGCGTGTCGGTGCCAGTGATGATTTAGCCCGCGGTCGCTCTACTTTTATGGTGGAAATGGTTGAAACCGCCAGTATTTTGAATCAGGCTGACGAGCGTTCTTTTGTTATTTTGGATGAAATCGGTCGAGGAACCGCAACTTTTGACGGCTTGTCTATTGCTTGGGCGGTCATTGAGCATTTGCATGAGGTTAATAAGTGCCGCTCCTTGTTTGCCACCCATTATCACGAACTTACCTCTTTGGTTTCCAAACTTCATAAAATGTCTTTACATTGTATGAAAATTAAGGAATTTAAAGATGAGGTTATCTTTTTGCATGAGGTTATCGGTGGAGCGGCGGATCGTTCTTACGGTATTCATGTTGCAAAATTAGCCGGATTGCCGAGTGTAGTTATCAAAAGGGCTGAGCAAGTTCTGGATTCTTTGGAGAAAGATAATAAAAGCACCAATATTTCAGAATTGGCGGCCAGTCCGGCAGCGGCTGAAAGCCATTTTCTGCAAGTTTGGACTTATCCAGTC
>CAZFRT010000080.1:0-6668 GCA_964521455.1 uncultured Azospirillum sp. | reverse complement strand
ACATGAACGGAACTTGTGCGTTAATTCTTTCTAAAATTTTACCCGTCAAGTCTTGGCGTAAAAAATTTCGCAAACAGATTTTGAATAAAAATGCTTCCAAATTAAAATCTTTGGGAACTGGGTGCGATATTCGCCGTTCTGCCAAATTGGAAAACCCGAGGAACATCTCAATCGGAAACAATACTTATATCGGCAGCGACAATCGCTTGTATGCCATGGGAGAAATCAAGATCGGCAATAATTGTGCTTTGGGAGAGGGGATTATCATCTATACCTCAAACCATGATTATAAGGATTTGAATACATTTCCGTTTAATCCGGATGCTTTGATTCAAAATGTTGAAATTGAGGATGATTGCTGGGTTGGTGCCAGAGCAATCATTCTGCCCGGATGCAAAATCGGAGCAGGTTCGGTTATCGGTGCCGGAGCTGTGGTAACCAAAAGTGTTCCCCGTTGTTCAATTGTCGGTGGTAATCCGGCTAAAATCATCGGTCGTCGGGATGAGGAAAATTATAATAAAAGAGCCAAGGATAATGATTTTGATTTATCAAGAAACAAGGGAAAGCTTATTTATCTGGATGGCTATAAACCGGAAATGAAATAATGTCGGTTGACTGTTAAATGCAGATATGTTAGAAAGCTCCGTAATCAAAACAAATCGGAGCTTTTCTTATGTCTGTCATCTCATGCGGTATAGATTTCGGCACCTCAAATTCTGCCATAGCTGTTTCCGGTTTTAATCGTCATCCTGAATTAGTAAAACTAAAAAATAACAAATTTACCGAACCGAGCACTGTTTTTTATCGTGAAGGAATTTCAAAACCACTCTTTGGAGAAGAAGCCGAACAAGCTTATATGAATGGTGAGACGGGACGTTTTATGCGAAGTTTAAAGCGTGTTCTCGGGAGCGATTTGATGGCTTCGGGAACCCTGATAAACGGAAATTTATATCAGTTTTCCGATATCCTTTCTTTGTTTGTCAAAAGCTTGAAAGAGCAAGCTGAAAAGCAATGCGAACAAACTTTGGAATATGTTGTTATGGGGCGTCCGGTTCATTTTCGCGATAATGATGATAAAGGTGATAAAAGGGCTGAAGATGAATTGGGGATGATTGCCCGAAAAACCGGATTTAAGTATGTAAGCTTTCAATATGAACCTATTGCCGCGGCCTTTGCCCATGAAGGAAAGTTAGATAAAGAAACGCTTGCCTGTGTTGTGGATGTCGGAGGCGGAACATCAGACTTTTCGGTTATCCGTTTGGGAAACAAACTGCAGTCAAAGACCGACAGAAAAGATGATATTCTGGCCAATTCAGGTGTCAGAATAGGCGGAAATGACTTTGATAAGGATTTGAACATAGAATGTTTTATGCCGGAATTAGGCTATAAAACCACCTACGGACCGCAAAAACTTCCCGTACCGTCTTCTCAGTATTTTGATCTGGCGGAATGGAGCAAAGTCAACTCGGTGTATTCTTACAAAAACCAAAAGATTGTAAACGAAGTTCTAAGCAACGCCCATCAACCGGAATTATATGTCCGTTTGTTGGATTTAATCCGGAAAGAGAACGGGCATCGCTTGTTGCACGATGTTGAACAAACCAAAATCGACTTAACGGAAAAAGAAACCTTATGCCGAGAACTTTCCTATATTCAGGGAAGGCCGCAAGTCAGCGTGAAAAAGGATGATTTTGAAAGAAGCATAACCAAAGATGTGCAAAAAATCTCTGCGACCATGACGGAATGTTTAGTGTCTGCCGGTGTGAAAAAGGAAGAGATAGGTTTGGTTATCTTAACCGGAGGTTCAACGGAAATTCCTTTTGTTCAAAAAACAATGCACTTCCATTTTCCGCAAGCCGTATTTTCCACGGAAAACAAATTGGACAGTGTCGGCTTAGGGTTAGCTTTTGATAGCGAAAGAAAATTCAGGTAGCTATTTAACTTTGTCTAATAATCTTTTGTATTCGCTTGTCATTTTCGGGAACTTGGAAAGGCGTTCTGTAAGGATGTTGCACAAAGATTCATAGTACCAAAGTTGTTGCTCTTTAGAGCTGTTAAAGCATTTCCAAGTATCTTCTCCGGAAACTTCCAGAGCTTTGCTCAGCGAACCGAGATTGGCGATTTTATCGGCACAAATTAAAAGCAATCCTTCAATGTGGTCTGTTTGGGAGGCAAAATCAATAGTTGTCTGCTTTCTAACAAGCCATGGAGCACCTTTTTCCGTTTCGGTATCTGCAAGAATAATTTTTAAAATCTCTTGTCCTTGCTGAGGAGAAAACAGGGCTAAAATGTCTTTGTCCGTCTTATCCGTATCTTCCATAACATCGTGAAGCAAACCGGCAATAACCAGATTTTCGGATTGATTGTTATCAATCAAAATTCCGGCAACATCAAACAAATGCTTAACATAAGGAATATCTTCGTTTTTACGAACCTGACCTTTGTGAGCTTCAATGGCAAATTCACCGGCCTTGAAAATATCCGGAGTTATTTGTTGAGTATACTTTTGACGAAATGTATCCCACAGTTGCAGTGCTTTTAGATGATTATATGCCATTTTTTCTTCTCTTTAATCGGATTACTAAATAACAAATCTGTCATATATTGGGTTATGTTGGTTGCTTCAAATTCCGAATGGATTTTATCATAGCCTTTTTGAGCAACATCCATGCGGGCTTCCGGATGAGTATGATAAAACTTCAACTTATCATAAAACTCATCAGGTGTCTGGTAAAAAGCGGCTTCATCTTCGGCAAACAAATCATCAAAACCGCTTCTGCGGTCGATGAAAGCGAGTTGTCCGTTAGCCATAATGTGTACCAAACGGTCGGAACTGTAAAGATAAACGTCATTAAGCCGGCTGAGACTAAAACCCATAGAAGCTTTTGAAAAAGCGTCCAGATAATCACAACCGTTTAAGGTTTTTGTTCCTTTTAACCCCGCCAAAAGCCACTTAAAATCAGGTATCCTCCGACAAACCTCATCCACAATTTCTTCAACAGGTGTGTCAGTTCCGCAAAATTGCCGTTTTCCAGTATTGGCACAAAACATCATGTCAAAAGGCGTTTCTTTTTGCAAAAAGGATTGAGAGGTTTCAATGGATTTGTCTGCCATATTTGGGAGATAAGCTACCTGATTGTGTGGGCGTTTGAATTGGGAAAGTTGCTTTTTATCTCCGGTAGAAATCATAATGACATCGGCAACTTGGCTTTTGGATGAAATTTCTTTGATGTTTCTTTCCGCAAATCCGGGAACAATCCAATCACAGCTCCACAACAGAATTTTCAACCCCGGAATAAGTTTTTTTATTTCAAAAAGTGTTTCTTCGGTAATGTTATCGGCGTGTCCGACAAAAAGAGCATCAGGTTTGGTAACTTTGCAAAACTCAATAAGATGTTTGTTCAGTCTTTTTTTTCCGATAAAGTTCATATGTCCGAACCCAAACATTCGGCATAAATCCCGATCCGGATAATTCAAAACATAATAACCGTTTCGAGTTAATCCGTTGGAGATTTTTATAGGAAAACCGTTTTGAAAGCATCCTTTGAGGCGTAAAAGATTAAAATTGGAAACATGGACTATTTTTTTCATGACTAAACTCATTTTTTGATGACTAAATTCAAACGGGCCAAAATTCTAAACAACGGATGTAAAAATTTGGGAGCCTGTCCGGCAGCACAGAAACGTACCGAAATTTTATCCAAACCGCATTCCAAAGCGGCGGCCATGCGATGATGCCCTTGATTTAAGGTATCTTGAACACCAAAATTTCGCCGAAGCATAATGTCAATGGGATAGCGTTCGTCAAAACCGTTTTTCTTCATGCTTTCAACCAAAGTATCAAAAGTGTTGTTTCTTGCGTCATCCTTCATTTTGTATCTTGGGTTGGAAAATTTATAAGCATTTTCTCTGGTGCGGATATTTCTTTCAATGTTCATTTTTCGGATTTCGTGAGGATCCATGTGATAATAGTTAGAGGAATATCCTTTATATTTGTATCTCAAAACCCGAATAATCGGAGAGATAAAGTCATATTTTTTGATTCTGGAGATAAAAGCAATGCGGACAGGAACAAAGGCTTTATTGTCGGCAACGGCTCTTTCAAGAATATCTCTTCCTTTAAGCAGAGTATCAGGAAGCCCCTTGGTTCTGTCCCACAAGTCGGTGTTGCCGATTAAAATGACAATTTCATCTTTTGTATCGCAGAGAATTTCTTGAGAAGTGTCTCTCAATATAATGACATCTTGAGGATCCAGATTATAAGTTTCCGACGAGTAGCAAATATTACACATAAAATTCTCCTTACCTTTTAGATACAATAAAAAGACGAAATAAGCAAATAAAATCACAGAGGGCTTTAATAATTGGAAGCGAAGATTATATAAAGCGGCAATCAGTCAAAGGAAACATGTTTAGTAAGGAAAATGGAGAAAAACGTGAATATCGGCAATTCTCGGGTCGTCCATCGTCTGGATAAAGGGTATAAAATAACCAAAATTAATGGTAACGACTGCAAAATAATGCTGAGAGACAAATATTCCACCCCGTTGGCGGTTATTGAGCTTTGCGGTGATAAAGTGTCTAACGTGAGGGGGTATAAGAGCGAAACTTATGATAATAAGTATCGTAAAATTTTGGTCGATTATGTGCGTGATTTTCATTATCGTTTGACCGAGGAGGCCACAGTCGATTTAGGATTGTCTGTTGTAAAAATAGATGGGGAGGAGGATATTTATCTGACCGGAGACGAATTCAGCGTGTCAAAGTTGGAGGAATATATGCGGCGGCCGGAATATGTAAGCATAACCTTCAATGATTATGACAAAAATGTTTTAACGGTTCCGAGCGGAACAAGAAGTTGTTCTTTAAAACTGTCTCATGCTTCGGTCAAAAAGATTGTGGTAGAAAAAAAAGCTAACGTCTTGATCGACCTGAGAGATAATCAATATACGGAATTTCTGCATATCAAAGACGGTTTCAACGGAAAGCTGAATTTATCAAGATGTAATTTGGAAGAAATTAAAATTGATGACAATTGTCGTTGCGATATTTTATTTAATTACAGCGGAAAATGCTTTAATATGCTTGTCGGAGATGTGTTTAGCGGAGAACTGGACATCAGAAATTCTTGTTTTCATAACCTTGAGATCGGATATTATTGCTATGCGGATATAAAATTGTCTGAAAATTGGGGAAGAAAGAGCATTTCTGTCGGAGATTCTTTCAGAGGAACACTGGATGTGGATTCTGTCGTTGCCAAAAGTATCCTGATAGGGAACGATTGTCGAGGAAAAATCAATATCAGCAGTAAAAACAACCGTAACGGCTTAAAAACTTTGGAAGTGGATGATAATTTTCATGGCGAGTTGACCTTGCGTCATATACAGACTGTGGAAACAGTAAATATCGGAGCCAACGCTTCCGGAAAATTAGATATGGTATCATGCTCGTCAGTTAGAGCGGTTCAGATAGACGAGGGGTTTAACGGTGTGGCAGATTTCTCTTCTTCCGGATTAATGTATCTTCAGGCACAGGGAGAATGTGCGGGAAGATTTGTTTTAATGCATTGTGATAACCTGTCCTTACTAAAGTTGCCGAGAAGCAATGTTTCAGAAATGAAGTTAAATGCTTCTCCGTTAGAAATCTCCAAAGATAAAGAATATGTTTATTATAAGTTTGATGAAAGAAAAATACCGGAAGAATATCAGGAAAGTTGGTTGGCATCATCATACAGAAAAATAAAAAAGATACTGAAAAGACATTTGCCCGCTTAAGCCAAATTGTTACAGTTTTATGACAATTATTTGTTGAGGAGGGACTATTTTTGTGATATAATTAACTTATGATATAATTATGAAGTGAAGGAGTTTTTAATATGCTGGCTCTACAAAAAGAAACTATTGGTGAGATATTTCTCCACGAACTGAAAAATACCAGAAAGAGCAAAGGGAGTCTGTTTTCCCTGCTTTATGAAACAATTCAGAAAGAACATCCTTCAGAAGAAGAAATCTTAAATACATTGAATAAAATAAAAGACGTGAATGAGGCGGTTATTTATGACGCCAGTTTGGCACGTTTTCAAATAGAACGGAATGGTCGTAATATTCGCAAAACCATTGATGAAATCCGCAGTATGAAAGTTATCGGACAAGATAATTTTAAATATAAAATGCTGATGATACGCAAATTGAATGTTCTTGCTGCCATGACACCGGAAATTTTAACTTATGTTGTTCTTGTTGCCGAGGCCTTTATTCGCAGTGGTTACGGAAATGCCAAAAAATTCAAAAAAGATTTTGGAGACTATATTAAAAATCTGCACCAAGTTACTCCTGATAATTTGTATGTGGAGACCGGAGCCGCCGTTTCGGCATATTAACCCGCTTTTAATTATATTTTGTTTTAATAAACCTCGTATTTAAATATGAGGTTTATTTATATGACGCAAATAAAAACAATTGGTGTAATGACCGGAAATTCACTTGATGCCGTCGATGTCGTTTTAACGGAGTTTAATGGAAAAAACATACGAGATATTGCCTTTTCTACATTAAATTATCCGGAGAAAATGACCAAAGACTTGTTGAACCTCCGAAAACTGATAAAAGAACATCCCTCGGCAACACGGTCAAGACGAACAGGATAGTCGCAGTAGTACTCCTCACCGG
>CAZFRT010000079.1:0-6755 GCA_964521455.1 uncultured Azospirillum sp. | reverse complement strand
ACCTCCTGCCCACAGTTTAGGAAACTGTTGCTCTATCCTGATGAGCTACGGGGACATGCCAAATTTTGATTAACACATGAATTATTTTTTTGCAAGCTTTTCCAAAAATTTAATTTGGATGTCTGCAATTTTCTTCACGGAATCAATTTCCACATATTCATTTTTTGCGTGCATGCCGTCGCCGGTTCCCGAGTGCATAATAACCGTAGAACCTTTTACGGCAAAAGAGCGAGAATCAGTGGCACCGCCGATTTGTTCAAATTCGATTTTCTGACCGAGAATCTGTTCGGCAAAGTTTTTATAATCCTGAATATATGGATTTTCCGGATCCATCACGACTGGCGTACTGGAAGAAACGATTTTATAAGTAACACCGTCGACCATGCATTTTTGCAGATTTTTTTCCAGATTTTCCACGGTTGAATCTTCGGTCAAACGGAAATCAAGCAAAGCTTCGGCATAGTTTGAAATGACATTGGCAACATCTCCGCCGGAGATTTTAGCAAAATGTACCGTATCAATCCAAGTATTCTGAGGTTTAGAGAGCTCCTTTGAGAAATAAGGATAAATTTTGCGGATATTTGCCCAAGTCTGCATTAATTTTTCGTTAGCGTCAATGCCGTCCCAAGGGGTTGAACCGTGGGCTTCTTTACCTTCGGAGATAAGCTTGACAAAGACGGGATTTTTGCATTTGTTAATGATTTTGAGAATATCCCCGCCGACATCGTTGTCTAAAACAATTTTGGCGGAAATATTCGGATGAGCGTCCATAAAAGCGTGTGTTCCGGCACTTCCTTTTTCCTCATCGGTGGAAAGGATGACACCAAAGTTCAGATTAAGATTGTTTTCCAAAACATAAGACATAGAGTTAAGGGCAACCGCGGCAAAAGACTTCATGTCCAGCGTGCCGCGACCGATCATGCGATTTCCTTCAATTTTCGGTTCAAACATGTGGTCTTCGGCGGGAACAACGTCCAAATGCCCTAAAATAACCACGTCAAAATCTTCAACATCTTTGTTACGAATAAACAAGACAGGAGCAATATCTCCTTTTCGGAAGATGTCAACTTTTGCAGGGGTATCTGCAAAAAGTTTTTTGCAATATTCCAAGCATTGGTCGATTTCTTTAGTGTTTCCCGTTTCAGTTCTGAACCGGATAAGGTCTTTGACTGTGTTTAATAAATCCATTTTCTTATCTTTCAAAATTTTACGTTTTATTCAGTTTTATTTATTATATTTAATAATCATATCGCTGAATAAAATAATAAATAATTAAAAGGGAACAAAAATGAAGGCAGTTTTTTGGGGTTTTTTAAGTGCTGTTCTGTTGGCGGGCAATGTTTTTGCTCAAGATGTTGAAGAAGGTGAAGAAACCGGATTGGCATTGCCTAGAATGGTTTCACTGCGTTCCAATTTAATTAACGCCCGTTCCGGTCCGGGAGCTCGTTATCCGATAGAATGGGTCTATATGCAGAAAACCGCTCCGGTAGAAATTGTTGCGGAGTTTGAATTGTGGCGTAAAATCAAAGATTGGGAAGGTTCTGAATCTTGGGTACACAAATCCATGCTTTCAGGTCGCCGTTCCGTTAAAGTAACCACTCCCGGCGAAAATAATATCTATGACAAACCGGAATATAATTCAAAAGTTATTGCCAAGGTGGAAGACGAGGTTGTCGGAGATGTGAAAAAATGTCCGGCAGGAAGTGATTTTTGTTTGATTGTCTTTGGAAATATTGAAGGTTGGATTCCCAAAAATAATTTATACGGTATCTATTCTCGAGAAGTTATTGAGTAATAAAAAACCCCGCTTAAAGCGGGGTTTTTCGTATGTTATTCACCGGATTTGATTTTTTCAATCAATTCCTTAACCGACGGAATTCCGTTACGATACAACGGATCTGTCGCAAAGCGATAAACCTGATGTCCGGCAAACAATAAGTTGTCTTTAATACTTCCGTTATGTCCGACATCGTATAATGTTTTATGAATACAATAAGAACGTGGGTCTGGAAGACGCCCTGTTGTTCCGTTTGCTTTCGACCATGTGGAGAACTGGCATTGAGACAAACAGCCGACACATTCAGCTCTGTCGATTTTCATCTGTTTCCAGTCTTCCGGAGTCAAGAAGACAATTGTATTGTCCGGTGTTTCTTTTATCTCCGTCAAACCGGCCGAAATTTGTTGCTCTGCTTTTCCTGCATCTTCCGGACGGATATAAATCGTTTTGGTTTCGCTCATTTCCAACGGATGGGAAAATTCGCTGTTTTGCTCGGTTGAGAAAACAATCTCACCATCTTTACGAGAAATAAGTTTCTCCAAAAAAGTATTTTTGATTGCTGAAGAGAAGAACCCTGTCGGGCTGAATTTCTGCAAAATAACATCACCTTTTTTCAGGTTCAGCATTAGTTTTTTCCATGCGTCGCTGATAGGGCTTTCTTTGGTAATCATCGGACGTGTGCCGAATTGAAAAGCGATTTTACCGATTTCCGGATTGTCAATGTAATCTTGCCAGTCTTTTAAGGACCAGACACCGCCGGCTAAAATAATCGGAATATTGTCCAGACCGATTTTGTTCATAACAGAACGCAGCTCAACCAAGCGGCTGTAAGGGCTCTGTGGTTGGGCTGGATCTTCGGCGTTGGAAAGGCCGTTATGTCCGCCGGCCAACCACGGATCTTCATAAACCACGCCACCAAGAAACTCTTTAAAATTGGCATAAGCTCTTTTCCACAAAACCTGAAAAGCACGGGCAGAGGAAACGATCGGATAATAATAAACCCCGAATTTAGAAGCCAATGCTCCCAAATGATAAGGCAAACCGGCCCCGCAGGTAACACCGTGGATTAACCCTTTGGCACGTTCTAAAACTCCGGTCAGAATACGTTCTGAATCTGCTAATTCCCACAGCATATTCATATGAATACGACCTTTTCCGTTAGAAACCTCATGGGCAACCTGAGCCTGAGCCACGCCGCCGCGAATGGCATATTCAACCATTTCTTCATGGCGTTCCTGCCGAAGTTTCTTTGAGAATTTTTCAATAATGACATTTCCCATATTATCATAGAAGTCAGGGCTGACGCCGGAGAATGTTCCGACGCAGTTTTCAGCTGCCCAAGCACCGGAACTGCGTCCATCGCTGGCATTAATCCCTTTTCCGCCTTCAATCAGCGGTAAAACTTCCTTACCGGAAATCATGATTGGATTTAATTGTTTCACTGTTTTTTTCCTTAATAGCTATTAAACGAGAAAAATGTAACACAAAATATTTTATTTGTAGAGAAAAAAATATCAGATGTTATATCTTAGTTTATAATGAATATTATCTGGTTAAAGACAACAGGTTCTGCGGAATATCGTTTATTGAAACCAGAGCGATGATAATACAGATAAGAGCGTAGACCTGCAGCATTTGTGTTAAAGCTTTATTTTGCAATAAAGGGACTTTGGGGCTGTAATTTTTTAATGTTTTATTGATACCCAGCATAATAAGTGTTGTAATAATTGCCTGCGGTCCGATTCCCAAGCTGATAATACTGTCGGCTATCGGAGACAGTATTTTATACAGAAAGGTAAAGAACAGCATATAAGCAGAGATTGCCGCCAGAGATATATTCTTAATTTTGTGATTTTCAAGGGCTTTTTCTTCTTTATTTTTCTGTAGGTTTTCAACAGATAGGGAAGAGATTTCCATACCGCGGACTTTTTGCGGCGTTTCTTTTTGCTTACGAATATCTTTTATTGTGCCGAGAAAACGCTCTTCGGCGATACATTGTCCGCACCCTTTGGAAGTAAAATAAACGTGGTTTGGATTCTTTTTGCAGTTTTTCATATTATGAAGAAGGTGCCATAAATGTTCTTGCCATTCTTTGGCTGTCGGACGATTTTGCCCTTTAACAAAAGCTCTTTCAAACAATTCAAGCGTTTTCTTATCAAAATACTCATGCAGACTGTAAGGGTGCGGAGCCTGATAAGTGTCCGGCCACAAACCATAGGCATAATGATATTGTTCTATACGGTTTTGGATTGTCAGCATTTCTCCGTCATTCTTGCGAGGGACGCCGGAAAATGGATGAATACCGTTGTTAAGTAATTTGAAAATAATGACGGCTAGAGCGAATTTATCTTGTTCTTCGCCCATTTCCTCACAAGAAAGTTTCATTCCCTCCGGGTAAATATATTCTTCACTGACAAACTCTGCCGGATAACGTCCTTTTTCCCCTTTAATGGAAAAACCGTCGCAGTCAACCATGGCGACCATCATTGATTCTTTGTAAACGGAAACGTTGGATGGTTTAAGATCGACAATATAATGTCCGCATTTGTGTAGAGCGGCAACCATGGAGGTAACGTTATAAGCTGCATAAATCCGGTAAGCGTATTTTTCCGAAAGTTGCAGTTTTTTGCGAATAGCTTTTTGCATGAGGTGATCCAGAGAAACCGCTTCGCTCATGTTGATAAGCGGCATGGAATAACCGACGCAGAAACCTTTTTCGTCTTCCAAAATAGCTTCCGGCCATGCAATCTGCACATACTCCACCCCGTCTTTAAGAGCAGGTGGAAAAACCGGACGGTTTAACAACATGGCTTCCAATTTTTGACGGTTGGTGCTGCTTTTATTTCGTTTGTGAAAAATTTTGATAACGCTGTTAGGATGATTTTGGCTCAGATAGATTTTCCCGGCGGCACCGCCTTTGTTAATGATCTGACCGAGTTGAACTTTCTCGAAATGTCCGTCGCTGTAGATAGCATTATAAAAAACCGGTTCCGTATTTTCCATTACATTTTGACCCATAAAAGCGTTTTATCGTCAGAATTGAGTTTTTTTGCTTTTGGAGTGTTAAACGTATTGTTCAACGCCCTAACGGCTTTGTTTTTGCTTGGCTCATTCAGCAAAAAATCATTAATCGGGAAAATAAAGCCTTTTTCCAATTTTGAAAAATCATTTGAGAAAGCAAAGTTTGTCAGTCCGTCGCTCATCAAAAAAACCGTATCCGGATTTTCAAAATCCGTAAATCGCAGAAAATCTTTCCAATCATCCATAGTGTAAAAAAATGTTTCGCAGGCAAACAAACCGTTATGCGGGCGGGAAACAATAAATTCATTATTGTTTTCAGTGTCAATGGCTAAAGCGGCACCGTCTCCGATATGAAAGAACAACCCTTGTTTGTGGTTGGAAACATATCCGACAATTGTTGCGGCAAAATCCGTAATGCCGTCTTCATTTTTAGTTTTATTCAAACGATGCCGAAGCAATTTCCCTCTGGCAATTTCAATAGCTTCAAAAATTCTTTGGCGAATGGTTTTGAACGGTGTGTTTTCCAATAAGTCAATCATTGTTTCGCAAATAATTCTGGCTCCGATTTTTCCGTATTTTGCCGACCCGGCTCCATCGGATACGATAGCCACAAAGTTTTTTCCTTTATCGGAATAACGACAACAATCCTGACACGGCATTTGCTTAGTTTCGTGCAAAGGGCCGATAATACTGGTTGCGACAACCTTTATGTTTTTTTTCTTATTCTTCATCCCAATCGCCTGTATCTTCAAGTAAGTCCGGAACATTCGGAGCCGCTTTGGAAATGCAGGAAACACTGCGACTGAGCCAGAGGAAAAACTCCGTAAACTTCAATCCGGTCAAACGTTTTGGCGACATAACGGAAAACTTTGCCAATTTTTCGAGATTAGCCCCTTGAGTACCGACGGCATGAACGACAACTTTTTTATTTTGTTGGGCGAGGCGGCATTTTTTCGCAATAATTTCCCAGTCGTAATCGGTTGGTTCTCCGTCGCTGATTAAGAATATCCACGGGCGTTTGGATGTAATACCGCAACTGTCATAAAGGCATTTTTGTTCTTCAATTTTTTGCAAAGCAAGTTCCATGGCTTTTCCGAGCGGAGTTAATCCGCCGGCTTCCATTGTCGGAGCGGTAAAATTCATTGCATCAATCCAGTCGGAAGAAATAAGAGCCTCATCTTTGCCGAAAGCTTTGATAATAAGGAGCTGGACTCTGGAGCTGGCGTCGATATCTTCTTTAAGTTCTTTTTCAAGAGCTTTTAGTCCGGCATTGAGCTGTTTAATTGGTTCACCCCGCATGGAGCCTGAACAATCCAGAACCAACACACACGGTGTTCTCTCGTTTGCATTGTCGGCAAATTCGACATAGGGAATCATATCATCTTGAAAGTCATCATCAACAGCCATAATAAACTCCTTGTTTTTCTAATGTCTTGGATAATTGTGAGGATATCCGGATCCTTCCAAAGGAGACGGATTTGACATTTTTCCGCAGGCCGAAAGATGAATAACAGCGGCAAAAAGCAAGACAATAGTAAAAGCTTTTATCAAATATTTCATTTTTCTTAACCTTTTCCTTGTATCAGTAGTAATAATACTTATATAGTACGAAAAGCGGGTAAATACAAAACTTAAAACTCAGTTATTAATAGGCTTATGAAAAAAAAATTATACATATTTTTGACATTGCTGGTGTTTTTATCCGGATATGCGGGAGCGGCCGCTGCGGCCTTAAATCTCTATGATTCTCCGCGGGATTTACCGAGTAAAACGATTTATGATAATAATAATAAAAAATTTAAGTTGAGTGATTTCAAAGGTGATTTTGTTTTGGCGGTTTTTTGGTCCAGATATTGTGCTCCCTGCCTAAGGGAAATGAAAGGGCTGAATAAGTTTGCCAATAAGACGAGGAGCGATGGTATCCTGGTTATCATCATTTCTCCGGCGGGAGAATGGC